>DEUM01000067.1 GCA_002362575.1 Lachnoclostridium sp. UBA3262
ATCTATATATTCTATGACAGCCGGGCTGTCATTCTTTTTTGCCAGTGAAGTAATTGACATCAGATGATTTTTTATATCATGGCGCAGACTCCTTGTAGCATTTTCCGTTGATATCATATACTCCATCTGCTTTCTGTAATATGAGTTCTGCACCTCCAGAACCTGCCTTTTATTTTCTTCGCTGTAAAACTTCATCTGTTTTTCGTATAGCAAAAGGACACTGCTGAACATAGCAAACAAAATGACCGTCGCTGATATAAGCTGCCATTCCTGAATGCCCCGAAAACTGAACAACAGAAGTACAATATAGATACAGGATAGCGGCACACACACAACGATGATACAATACGACATGGGAAATCGGATATCCCCTTTACTTTTTTTCCTCTGTCGGTACAAAAGGGTAAATATGAGTGGTAAAATCGGATAACAGAACATCCCTGCCTCTGATGTATAAGTTCCCTTTCCCACTAAAGAAAATGCAATATAGCCGGTAAACGCCATATATATAGACTCACTGAGTACAAAAATAGCATTGCAAAACGCGATGCCTACAAACCTTCTTCTTATACTGGATTCATAAAAGGATGTCTGTATCGCATCAAATATAATATTTGTGAACAGCGTCAACAAGGGAATATTAATCCACAGCCTCTCTGTCGCCACTATAATATAAGACAAAACACAGCATAGTACCAGACCTCTTTTTTTATTTCTCTTTTCAAGAAATGTTTTATAAAATAAATAAGCACAAAAAACATTGAATATATTAGCGAATAAATAAGAAAAAATAAACAAATTGCTCATCCTTCTAACCCCTCTCGTATTTCATCTATATCTCCCTCGTCCCAATTCTTTGCCCCGATATCAAATACAATAAAATCTCCACCAGAAAAACATTCCCCTCTTTCTCAATTTTTATTTCTCCACCGTATTTATCAACTACATGGTGGACATTCTGCAGTCCGAAGCCATGGTTTTTCTTATCATCTTTTCTTGTCCGGAAGTCCCCCTCCCCCTTTTTCACCATACCGGAGTATGGGTTGGTAAGGCGGATAAACAGTCTTCCCTTGTCATATTTCATATCCAGCTCTACCGCATTACCAGCCTCATTATCGAAATTCTCAATCGCATTATCCAATAGATTTCCCAAAAGTATCGTGATATCCACATCATGAATCGACAGCTCCATAGGGATTGAGACATTCATGTTTACCTCAATTCCCTTTTCCGTTGCCAGCGCTAATTTACCGTTTAATATACTGTCGACAACGACATTCCCCGATGAAACACTGCCGGCAAGCGGCTGAAAGTAATGGTACAGCTTATCAATGTATTCTATGACAGCCGGACTGTCATTCTTTTTCGCTAGTGAAGTAATTGACATCAGATGATTTTTTATATCATGGCGCAGGCTTCTTGTAGCATTTTCTGTCGATATCATATACTCCATCTGTTTTCTGTAATATGAGTTCTGCACCTCCAGAACCTGCCTTTTGTTTTCTTCACTGTAAAACTTCATCTGTTTTTCGTATAACAGAAGGACACTGCTGAACATAGCAAACAAAATGACCGTCGCTGACATGAGCTGCCACATCTGGATATCCCGAAAACTATGTAGCAAAATTACAATATAGGTACAGAACAGCGGCACACATACAACGATGATACAATACGATATAGGGAAGTTGATATTCCCTTTGCTTTTTTTCCTCTGTCGATACAGAAGGGTAAATATAAGTGGTATAATTGGATAACAGAGCATCCCCACTTCCGATGAATAACTAATTTTCTCCACTATAGAAGGTACAACAAAGTCAGTAATTGTAACACATACAGACTCGTTGAGTACTAAAACAGCATTGACAAATGCTACTCCTACAAATCTCCGTTTCATACTGGATTCATAAAAAGACGTCTGCAATGCTTCAAAAAAGATGTTGATAGATAATGTCAGCAATGGGATACAAATCCACAGCCATTCCGCCGCCACTACAATGTAATGCAAAACATAGCATAATACCAGACCTTTTTTTCTATTCCGTTTTTCAAAAAAGGCATTAAAAAATAAATAACCGCTGAAAATATAGAATATATTAGCAAACAAATAAGTAAAAATAAGCAGATTGCTCATCCTTCTAACCCCTCTCGTATTTCATCTGCAGCTCCCTCATTTCTGCCTCTTTATTCCGGCTAACCGGAACCCTGTCCCCATTTATCATTATGATTTCATTCCTGCACCACTGCTCCACGGCATAATAATTTACAATATAAGATTTGTGCGGGGAGAAAAACTTTTTATCTCGTAATTCCTTATACACATCGGATATTTTCCCATAATAAAAACACTCCTCCCCTTCCGTACAGATAACCTTTATCTTCCTACCCTCCGAACGAAAATAAAGAATCTTCCTAAGTTCAATCCGATATTCCTTTGCGCTGAAATTGTAAGAAAAAAGCTCCCTTCCCACATTCTGAATCTGTATTATTTTGTCTAACACAGTATCAACCTTTTGTTTTTCCAAAGGCTTAATTAGAAATTGAAAGGGCCTGCTATCAAATAGCTTCATAGCAAACCCTTCCTTGCCCGACACATACACAATCTGCGAATACTCATTCCTCAATGTATTTCTCAAAAAATTCCCCAGCTCATCCCCACTCTCCGTCTCTGCGTCAAACACAATATCCAAAAAAAGAAGGTCATAAATAATTCCCTCCAAAAAATCATAACGAATATTTTGAATACTGTGATATATGAAAATTTCATGCTCAACCCGGACAGAATCCAAATGCTCTTTGACTGTATCCGCAAGCTCCTTGCAGAATACATCGTTATCATCACATATAGCAATTGTAAACAAAACCCCTTCCTCCTTTATCCCTCATCCTTCGTATTAGTTCCTCATTATAGCCCATATATGGGCTATTGTCAATAAACGGACACTTCCTTATTATGGAATTATACACAAATGAACCCGTTTTCAATTCATAGAATGGAGCGTTTTATGATTGTATATGACCGGATTTGGAAAACAATGAAACAGAAAAATATTTCCCAATATAAATTGATTAAAGAATACAAAATCAGCAGCGGACAACTCGACCGACTGCGTAAAAATGAAAACATCAATACATATACATTGAACCAACTGTGTAAAATTTTAGACTGTGATTTGACCGATATTGTAGAGTATAAAAAGGATGATGTCGAATAAAAAATGCGCGGTCTGTTTGAAACAGCCGCGCCGTTGAACTAATTACATATTTATGCTTTTACAAATTTTTGCTTTGAACTTCTCGGTTTTTCAGGCAATGTTAATTTTAAATTACCACTGTCAATCAATGGCTGAACCATTTTTGCCATTGTAT
Organism: Lachnoclostridium sp. UBA3262; assembly: GCA_002362575.1. GTDB lineage: Bacteria > Bacillota > Clostridia > Lachnospirales > Lachnospiraceae > Eubacterium_F. The sequence goes on from DEUM01000067.1 coordinate 3,370, forward strand.
ATGTTCTGGATTTTCCTGTAAAATCAACCAACTCTGCCCTTGTTCTCGGTGTACTGCAAAAATCAATAATGGATTCTGGCAACGACTGGCGCTCTTTATCATATCCGTTCTTCATAACTACCTTAAACTCTCCATGGGTAGCAGAAAAAACTGGTACTGGCAGCCCAGCATTTAAAAACTCTGCGCGTATGGTTGGAATTCCCGAATATCTATTTTCTGTTATCTTTAATAACTCAAGCATATTTGCCAAGGCAACATTCCTTGTTTCTGGATGTACTTTACCGAGAGCATCAATAGAAATTTTCCCATACAGCCCTCCACTATTTGTAATCTCCATACGATTTCGATACATCTCAATTCGTATCGGCACATTTTCTGTATGTATACTATAATCACGGTGCACTAAAGCATTGAGAATCGCTTCACGCACTGCCTTAATAGGATATTCTTCCTTGTCATTGCGATGCCCATTCTCATCTATAATTGTCTTTGTACGGCTATTTTTCCTAACAAATTCAACCGCTTCATCAAGCATATCGGGGATGGCTCCCGTTATCCTCCTATTATCAATAAATCTCTCGCCATCATTACCGACAATTCCCATCTCTGTTCCCGGAAGCGCTATCGCCGTAATACATAATTGTGGGAAATAAGTCTGCGGATACTTTGAAAAAGTCATAACACCCGCAAGAGTTAGCATACCGTCAGAAGTAATCCCCATCAGTTCCAAAATTTCGTCCTGAGAAACATTATCGGCAAGATTTCGTCTTTCAACTCTTACCGCATCTAAATAGCCTTCCAATCGATTCTCATCTAATAATTGTATCTTTGAATTACTCACCGTACGGATATCATCATGAATCCTTTTACGAAAAGCTTCATAACTATATATTTCGTATTCGTTCATCGGCTCGTCAGATTCGCCAACACGGACATACGAACCTTTTACCCGCCCTACTCCTTTATAAAAGACAGGTCGTTCTGAAATATCCACCCCCGGTATCTCAGCTGAAACAATCACTTTCCCATTTATCTCACAAACGGTAAACAATGCACGAACCGATGGTTCCATCTGCTTACACTGTTCAGTAACTCTTTTTTGTAAATCCTGAGCATTATACACACCTTTTATAGCAAAATCCTCTCTCTCGTCCACGCCAAAAACAATAACTCCTCCATCATCTTGGTTTGAAAAAGAAGAAAGTGTATCAAAAAGCCGTGTAGGGCAGCCCTCTGCCGCTGCTTTTACTTCGATAGTTTGTGATTCTGTTTTCTTGCTACAAATATCTGCTACTATTTTTTTTAAAGATTCCGTCTGCATAACAACTTAACTCCATTCAATAAATTATTCTTATATTTTAAATAAATTATTTCAACAAGTCAAGTTTTTTGACAACTATTTATCAAAATTTGTTAACTATTTTTCTGTTTTCGACAACTTTTTACTTTATTCGACAACTAAATTTTAAATTTCGACAACTATTTTTCTTTGTTTGACAACTACTTATCAAATTCTGAAAAGTACACATCCCCAGCTATCAGAACCGGAAATCTCTCTGCCCCTCATGAATATTCTCAATATACTGGGCAGCTTTTTCTTTCACAACCGGATTCGTAATGACCTCCAGCTGCTCCTTAATCAGCTTCTCGCCCTTCTCTTTCGTATCGGGCGAAGCATAGTCCTCCAGATACTCCTTCAGCGTCATCAACGCATTTGGCTGACAGCAGTTGACGATTTGTCCGGACTTGAGAAGGCTCATAAATCGGTCTCCGGTACGCCCCTCCCGGTAGCAGGCGGTACAGAAACTCGGTATATAGCCCATGCCCACCAGCCAGTTGACTACCTCGTCTAATGTGCGGCGGTCGCTGACGTCAAACTGGGAAGAATTTTCCTCCTCTGGCTCTTCCTCCACATAGCCGCCGACGCTGGTGCGCGAACCTCCGCTTATCTGGCTGATTCCCAAATCCAGCACCTTCTCACGGCTTTTCTGCGATTCGCGGGTAGAGACAATCATTCCGGTGTACGGTACGGCAATGCGGATAACCGCAACAATCTTCTGGAAAATTTCATCTGAAATACTATTGTCAAACTCGCCCGGATCAATGTCATCTGCCGGACAAACCCTCGGCACACTAATGGTATGCGGCCCGACACCGTACTTCGCCTCTAAGTGCTCGGCATGCATAATAATTCCAACCAGCTCATAACGGTACATATCCAGACCGAACAGAACGCCGCAGCCAACATCATCAATGCCGCCGTCCATCGCACGGTCCATCGCCTCCGTATGGTACGCATAGTCCTTCTTCGGCCCTGTCGGATGAAGCTTCTCATACGCTTCGCGGTTATAGGTTTCCTGAAAGAGAATGTACGTCCCGATTCCGGCGTCCTTTAATTTTTTATAATTTTCCACCGTCGTAGCCGCAATATTTACATTGACGCGCCGAATCGCCCCATTTTTATGTTTGATACTATAAATCGTCTTGATACTGTCAAGAATGTACTCAATCGGATTATTTACCGGATCCTCTCCCGCTTCGATGGCAAGGCGCTTATGTCCCATATCCTGCAGGGCAATAACCTCCTGACGAATCTCCTCCTGCGTCAGCTTCTTTCTGGCAATATGCTTATTCTTCAGATGATATGGGCAGTACAAACATCCATTGACACAATAATTTGAGAGATACAGCGGCGCAAACATAACGATTCTTTTTCCGTAAAAGCGCTCCTTAATCTCCTTCGCCAGCTTTTCAATCTCTTTATTCTCCTCCTCAAGCTCACACTCAAGAAGAACGGCTGCCTCCCGGTGGGATATCCCCTTCATTTCCTTTGCTTTCTCTAATATCGCGCGGATTACCTTCCGGTTTGCCTTATTTTCCTGCGCATAGGCAAGGGATTCCTGAATTTCTGCGTCATTGATAAACTCATCTGCAATGCTTGATTTTTTATCGTACTTATACATACTTTTCTCTCCTTATTTCTTTGTTTCTTTTTGATGGCTTTACTTAATCTATTTCGTCGCATAAACTGTCTTGGTTCTGACGCCCTTTACCATGCCAAGCTTACCCGAAACAGCACTTATGATATCGTTTTCGGCGTCCAGTATGACACTGATAACCGACAATTCCCTCTCCCGGTATGGGATTCCCATACGTCCTACCATATAATCCCGGTACTGGTGAAGAATCTCGTTAATCTGTTCTGCCGCCTCGCCGTCCTCCACGATGATACCTATCAGCGCAACTCTTTTTTCCATAATGCCCTCCATTTTTTCCATGCAAAAACTGCGCCCGGACGTACTCCGCGCGCAGTAATAGTATCAGCTTCATCTATCATAAATACTATCGCCTTTCTGCTCAGGACAAACCTTTGCCAGTCAGTACGACCATTTTTAGACTACCATATTTTTCTTTTCAAATCAAGCCTTTTTGTGCTATAATGCAAAAAAGGATATAAGGGGCGCACAGTCCCCGGAATGGAGAATAGCATGGGAAAACGAATGAAAAAACTTTTAGCCTATTACCAGAATCTGACAAGTAAAAGCCTGTCACCACAGGAAGCAGAAACCGCTAAAACAAGGCTTCTTGTACAAATCCAGTTTTTTCAGCACGAACGTCTGATACATCTTATCGTGACCGTTCTTTTTGCCCTGCTCACTGTCATTACGCTGCTTGCCAATCTGTTTTTGCTGCAGCCGCTTCTCCTTGTGCTGTCCCTTCTCCTTCTCGTGCTTTTAGTACCATATATCAAACATTATTATCTGTTAGAAAATGGCGTCCAAAAACTCTATGAATACTATGATGTACTGGAAACTATGCACATCATTTAGCACTGCCATAGGCTTTCCCATTCTTCATCTTTATGCCTTTTCGTTTCATCAGCTCCGACACCGTCAACAAGTCATAATCCTGCTTTACCAGCCACGGAACTACTTTTTTAAGCGCCTCCGCCGTAGACGGATGAATATCGTGCATTAAAATAATATCGCCATCTGATACGTTTTTCTTTATATACTTGAATACAGACTTGGCATTTCTAGTCTTCCAATCTAGCGTATCTTCGTTCCAAAGTATCATCGGATGTTTCAGCTTTTTTCTCATTCTGTCGCTGATAGCACCATACGGCGGTCTCATAAATGTAATCTTAAATCCACTCAGCTTCTGTACCAGCTTTGCTGTCCTGTCATACTGGCTGTTTACAAATTTCATATTTTTCAGGCTCAGATTGGAGTGGTCCCATGAATGGTTGCCAATCTCATTTCCCTGTGCCACTGTCTGCTTCAGCACATCTGCCCCTGCCGCTACCCGATTTCCAACCACAAAAAATGTGGCATGTGCATTATACTTTTTCAGCGTTTCCAGAACCTTCGGCGTATTTGCCGTGCTCGGTCCATCATCAAAGGTAAGCGCAACTGCCTTCGACCTCGGTTTTGAAGTCGGCGAAACAATCGCCTTCGGCGACAATGTACTGACTGCCGCCACTTTCGCCGAAACGCTTCCCGGCGTTGCATTGGCAGACGCAGCAACACCGCTTCCAGACACACTGGTAAGCGAATTTCCGCCGGAAGAAGGCATCCACGCCCGCACAATGACAAAGATAACTGCCATAACTAGTACGGCAGCAATCGCAAACACAACTTTATTAAATGGAAAAGACGTATTCCGGTATGTTCTTCTCCCTGAACCTCTTCTGGAATAGGAGGAACGACGTCTTCTATTTCGATTTCTGTATCCTTTCATGTAATTATCCACTCTCTCACCTCTTTAAAAACTAGTACGCTAATTATAACATCATCCCTCCGGTTTTTCAATGACAATTTTCCCATCTACCAATTCAATCTTTACCTTGTTTCCATTCATTTCCATTTCTTCCAGCAGCTCCCTCGGAATCTGCAGCCGGCCTGCACGGTCCAGTACCACAAACTCATCCTGTGTCTCTTCGGCCTTCCAGTCAATATCTATATTTTCCATTTTTTCACGGTAATCGCTTTTCATAATTCTCTCACTGCTAGTCTTACCATCCCGAATGGAAATTACCCGGTTTACCTTCTTCGCCAGTTCCTTGTCATGTGTAACAATAACTATTGTGATGCCCAATTCTTCGTTTAGCTTCCGGAACATATCTAAAATGTCATTCGCCGTTTTCCGGTCTACTGCCCCCGTCGGCTCATCTGCCAGAAGAAGCTTTGGATTATTGGCAAGCGCAATGGCAATGGCTACCCTCTGCTGTTCACCTCCGGATAACTGGCTCAGGCTGCTGTCCTTCCGATCCTCCAATCCCACCAGAGTAAGAAGCTCCAGTGCTCTCTGTTTCTTCTCCTCCTCGGAATGAATACTTTCCTTTCCCTCCGTGAATAGCATAGGCGTCATAACATTTTCAAGCGCCGACAAGTACGGAAGCAGATTCCTCGCATTGTTCTGCCACACGAATCCTACCGTATTTCTCTTGTACACAACCAGCTCCTGCTCATTCATCTGGAACAGGTTTTTCCCGTCTACAAATAATTTCCCGGCAGAAGGACGGTCAAGCCCGCCAATCATATTCAGAAAGGTAGACTTTCCACTTCCGCTGTTTCCGATAATCGCAACCAGCTCTCCCCGTTTTATCGTCAGGTCAAGTCCCTGCAGGGCAAGAACCTCAATATCCTTTGTCTTATATATTTTAACCAGATTATCACATTCTATCATGACATCCTCGGGCACTGTCATTTCCGGTTCTTTCTGCTCTGTAACCTGAGCCGCCTCACTCAGATGCCTCAGCTTTTGCAGCTTATTTTTTACATCAATCTTCATGAACAATCTCTCCATCCTCAATGTGATAGATACAATCGGCAATTTCCATCAGCCCTGTATCATGGGTTGTCATTACAATCGTTACTCCCTGGCTGTCTATCAGTTCACGGAATATTTTCATAATCTGCAAACCAGTATTCGTATCCAGCTCCGCCGTCGGTTCATCTGCAAAAATAACATTTGGCTCGTGGGCAATCGCACGTGCAATGGCAACCCTCTGCTGCTCACCACCAGACAGTTCCTGCGGCATATGGTTCATTCGGGAACCTAGCCCGACTAACTTAAGACATTCCTCCGCCCGTTTTTTCCGGTTTCCCTTATACCCTGCCAGACGCAGGACAAACTCCACATTCTCATACGCAGTCATTATAGGAATAAGCGCCACGGACTGGAATACAAAACCAATCTTCGACTTTCTGATTTTTTCCCTCTCATTTTCCGGCATATTTTCAATCGAAGTTCCCTGAAAGATAACACTACCGCTCTTCGGGTAATCCAGCGCACTAAGAATATTCATCAGTGTTGTCTTTCCGGAGCCGGAACGTCCGCGAAGCATCGTCAGCCTGCCCGTCGGAATCTGTATATTTATATTTTTCAGTGCCACAAATTCTTTCCCGCCAGCCACCTTAAAGCTCTGGATGACATCATGGGTTTCCACTATATTTTCCAACTGCTCTGCCTCCTTCCCATCAATCCTCACCAAGCTTTAATGCCTGTGAAATATTTATCTTGCTAATCAGTTTGCCAAGTACAACCATACAAATGACAATCACAATGCCAATTACACTGAACAAGCGAACCATATCAACTGCCTGATAGACGATGCCAAGCGGTACCGCCTGGTCGGTCGAGGCATAGAATATCTGCACCAGCGGCACAAACAAATTTGAAGATAAAACACCCAATGCCGCCCCGATTATAATGGAAATGCCCGAGCTGAATATCTGCTCATTGATTAACATTTGTATAATTTCCTTCTTCGCCATTCCCATTGCACGGAATACACCAAATAACAATTCTCTCTGGCGTATGGACAAAATCCAGTAAATCAGGAATCCGGTGCAGCACAGTATAAGAATAACGATAAAGCTCATCGTCAGAATACCGTTTGTTCCTTGGAACAGAGCATCATTTTTTACATCGACCAGCTTCGATTCCACATCCTCAAAGGTCGTGTAGGAGATATGATTCTCCTTTGCGTAATCATAAATAAACTGTGAATTGCCGTTCGTCTTTATCCATACCTGATATGGCTTCACGCCAAAGTTCTGCTGAACCGTAGCCAGATTTGCTATAACGAGGAAATGCTCTGTATTCACCAGCGTTTCTTCCTCATTCAGCTCATTCGTATTCTGCACATAACCCGGAAAATAATCGACAAAACCATATACAACACCTTCCGCGCTCTTTTCATCTTTATCCACATAGGAAATCTTATCGCCAAGCTTCACTCCGAATTTCGTATTATAGTTACTGCTGAGGAGTACAGCGTTGGAATTTTTCGCCATCGCATTTAAGTAATTATTTATATGTGTCGGCAATAGGGATGCATCAAAGGACTCCACTGTCAGCCCAAAATTTTTCGTATCAATCGCCATCAATGAGGTTGCTATATGATTGGAGTCATCCGCTTTGTCAACGGATGTCGTTATCTTATCCTCCCGATAAACCTTTGTGGCATGTTTCACGCCCTTCATACTTTCATATACAGAAAAATCCGGCTCGATGTAAGTCAGTTCAAGGTCGGGATCGTCTGCAACAAACATGGAATTGTCTTCCCATGGCTCCTGCAACACTAAGTCCGTCCCTGTCTGATACCGTATGTTGCTCTCAGAGTTCGACAGAATAGTTCTTGCCACTGTCGCATTGAAAATACCAAGAGATACCGTGAGCATTAAAAATACCATCATAAAGCTCTGTTTTCCCTTTGTCCTCAATATCTGCAGGAACGAAGCAAAAAAGGACGGTTTCCAGCGTTTTTTCCCAATCAGGTACACAATGCGGATAAGCAGTGGCTGGATTCGCAGTGCAACCAGACTGGCGCTGATAATAAAGAGCGAGGAACAGATGAACAAAAATGGATCCAATGATTCACCCTCCAGCATCTGTGTCATCAACGCCTCTTTACGCTGGGTAAAGCTGTACAGTCCATACAGCGAAACGAGAAGCAGGATAACATCCATGTACACACGCTGTAAAATATTTTTCTTTTTTTTGTTTTTATGTTTTACGTTTACAATTGTCACATTTGCATCCCGGAACACAGGCAGAACCATAAACGCAATGGATATTACCATAGCGCCTAGCATATAGTAGAACACATCCGGGCGCAACGTAACACGGAGAGCCTTGCGCTGAATAAATTCCAAAAAGCCATTCGTTGAACCAAGCGCCTTACAGAGAAAATAACCGAGAGGCAGCCCAATGATACAACTGATAACAGATAGTATAAACGATTGCAACAGATAAATTAACAGAATCTGCTTCTTGCTCGAACCACGGCTTTTCAAAAGAGCAATCTCGTTCTGCTCCAAATCAAGCATCTGTCTCGAAATCATAAAGATAAATGCCAGCAAAAGCGCCAGTACCGGAAACTGAAGAATCAAAAGTGTCGTCCTGACCTTCTTTGCCGCTGTCTGATACTCCCGCATAACAGACATATAATCCGGCTCCAAAACGATGCCGGAGGAAAGGCTTGTCGTCTCAGACATCATATCCTCTGTCTCTCGAATCAGATTGTCGACCTGATAGGATTGTAAGCGGTTATAATCATAAACCATAAACCAGTCCGTCACAACATTAAAACTCTGTCCATTCAGGTTGATGAAGTTACTCTCAAACACTTGAGGAGAAACGAAGATTTCCATGTAGTAATCAGAAGGTGATTTTACCCAGTAGCTGTCTTCCTCCTCATTGTTCGTATAAACTCCGACAATTTTCACTTTCATCGGATTTCCTTTTGTATCCTGATATTTACTGATTTCCAGCACATCCCCAACAACCAGCTCCAGCTTCGTAAATGCCTTCTGACTGACGACGCCTTCCATGATGCCATCGGCACCCATTTCGTTTTTGTACATTTCGCCTGCCATCATCTTCGTATGTTTATCCAATTCTGACAGAGAAGCAATCCGCAAAGTCTTTGATAAAATAGACTTTCCCCTTCCTGCCTCATATGTACCCCTGACTTTTGACGTTTCATGCAGGGTAATCAGATTCGTCTGCTCGACTCCTAATTGGTCTGCCGACTCCTCTGCCATCTCTTTCATTTGTGTATATTCCGCTTCCTGACCATCCTTTCCCTTCATATCGGATTCAAGCGTCAGCACGCCGGGATTCGCATTTTCTGTCTGTATATAATTATTGAGTTTTGACATCAATGTTTTCTGTAACGCTGCATTCTGATACATCGGATTACTGCAGGCAATCGCTATCAGTAAAATGTTTCCGATGAGAAGGCTGATTACCATCCACTTTTTATGGAGAAGCTTCTGTTTTATAAACCGTATCATATTCTATTCCTCTCCTTCCGTTAATCCACGATAGCTAATGTCTGGCCTTCTTCCAAGCCCTGATTTACCAGATAAATTTTATCCTGTCTATAGCTGCTCGTAATATACCGAAGATGAAGCTTATTATTTTCAACAAGATAAACATAAAGCTTCTCCTCATCCTGCTCCGTTTTCGCCTTGACCGCCTCGGCGTCAACAAGAAGCGCATTCTTAATACGAAGTGTCACTCCTGTGACAAACAAATTGTATTTTTTAAAATCGTATTTTTTCATATCGCTTTTCGAGACTTTTATAAGCTGGGTACTACCGCTTCCCCCTCCTTCTTCTCCGGCAGGTTCTTCCTCCTCCATACCGGAAGCCCCGTCCGTCAGGTTCGTCGTGGAAATCACTTTCCCCGTCAGCTTATGTTTTATCTCCTCAGAGGTTGTTCCAAGCGCGATATCCACCTTCATATTATACCGCAGTTTTCCCATATCATCTTTGACCGATATAAGAAATTCATCTTCATTCCGGATTTTCATAAGCATCTCTCCGGATACCGCCTCGTCATCGCTAAAATCCCCTGCGCCTACCGGCTCTATTACCGTCCCCGAAAACCGGGATTTTAGTTCTGTCTTTTTCTGCTTGCGAAGCAGTGCGGCATATTCCTTTTCCTGTTTCCGTATCTCATCGCCCGCCTTGACCATCTGCTTATATTCATTCCTCATCTGCTTCAGCTCAATCTGGGCAATCCGCTTTTCTGCCTTGCTTGTCAGGGATTTTATCGACTTCTCCTTTGCCAGCACCTCGCTCCGTTTGCTCCGCAGACCGGAATCATACTGCGTCCTTGCCTGCTCCACCAGTAATTTTTTCTTGTTGAGCGATGCCTCGGATGTCTCGATATGGTATATGGCAAGCACGTCACCTTTTTTTACTTTTTGTTTATGCTTTACGCAAATTTTATCCAGATAGGCGTTCTCGTCATCTATTGTCACTGCATTTTCGTCTGTGTAATACAACTCCCCGACCTCTGACAGCTTCTCCTCATACACGCCCTTTCTTACTTTTGTCGTCTTAAACTTTTCCTCTTTTTCGGAACCTTCCTTCTCATGATACAGTAACACTTCCGAATTATTTTGCTGTTCGCCGCAGCTACACAAAAGCAGGCATCCTAAAAGAACAAGCGCTGTGAATTTAACTCTGGACATATACAACATCTCCTTCCTTTACTCCTGTCAAAAGCTGCGTATATGCATCCGTAACCGTTCCAATGGTAACCGGTGTTTTCTTTTTTGCATTTCCCTGCATCAAATACACATAGCTTTCATTTTTCGCTTTGAATACGGCGTTGCTCGGTACAACCAAAGCATCTTTTGCCGTATTATTATAAAGGTCAATCGTTGCAGAGTCACCAACCTTCAGATGTACCTCCTCCTCAAAATCAAACCACGTATTGGAAGGGAGCTCTGCCTGCCCCATCTCGACATCCAATGCCGTCGCCTCCTGCTGCTCCTCCACCTTTACCTTATACTGTTTTCCATTCACTGTAGCCAAATAAGTGCTTGCCTTTCCCAACTCGGAAGACGCTATGTATTCCGTCCGGATTCTTGGTTTATCCATATCCGCTACATTGATTGCCGTGGCTCCTCCCTGAACCATATAACCGCTTCCTCCGGTCGTTGATATAATTTCACCGTTTACCGGAGAATATAATTTGCTCTCTTTTGTCTGTTGTTTTGCATCTACGATATCTTCTTTCATCTGTTTGATTTCTAAAGCCTGAGTTTCTTTCTGCTGACGGAATCTGAGCTGTTCCAGCTTAATATCCTGCTCTTTTTCTATAATCTGCATTTTCAAGCCTTTAATCTGCTCTTTCTGCTTTGCATTCTTCTTCGACTTCTTTAACTGGGAAAGTTCTTCTTTCATCCGGTCAATACCACACTGTGTCGTATAATTTATATCTTTATTCTCGGACTTCTTATTATCCAGTTGCTTCTGTAGTTTTTTTACGCCGCTGTTGGCACTTGTCAGTGTCGCTAAAAGCTGTCCCTTCTTTACTTTATCGCCTTCTCCCACAAGAAGCTTGTCGATATTACCGGAGCTTGTAAAGTATAATCCCTTAATCTCCGGTATAACCTCCCCTTTATAGGAATTTTCACTACTCAGATTCATCTTCTTGACCTTAACCGTATCGACATCTACGCCGACCGGCTCTATCAGCTCCGGCACTGCCGCTGCCTGCTTTTTACTGCCGCATCCCGTCATAACAGCCGCTGTCAGTCCTGCTGCCAAAAAGAGAGATATCGTTCTTTTACCCAAATACTGTATTTTCAATTTCCCTGCCTCCTTACTGCTACATCTGTCACTGGCCCCGTGGTACTAATTTGTAATGATTTGTTCATTTTCCTTTAATCCATTAGTAATCTCCAGCATATTACCCATCCGTTCTCCTATCGTTACTTCCCGGATAGTCTTAATCCCGTTCTCTCCCTCGACATATACGATTTTTTTATCTCCCATGTCATATACAAGTGCGGCAGGCAGGTACAGTACATTTTTCTTCTCCTTGAGAATCAAATCAATGCTGCCTACTACCCCATTCTTTACCGGCAGTTCGGTCTTAGGATAAAAGTATATCTTATTCTTTTCATCCGACTTTTTCGCCGTTACTTTATACTGTTGTCCGATAACCGTAATCGTTACCTCCTGCCCATCCCGGAAGTGTGACGCATACTCTGTCTTCGCACGGAACCGGTTTCTCTTCTTTCCCACTACGGTAACGAGTACATCCTCCTCCGTAGCATAGCCCCCTTCGAAGGATGAATTTACCGTCATAACAGTTCCGCTTATATCGGAAAGGACATAGTTATCCTCTATCTCACTCTGTGCCTCCTCCAAATCCAGCCGCACCAATTTCAGTGTTGATTCACAGTTTTTAATTTGTGAGTCATACTGTGCCTTAATATTTTCCTTCTGCTCTTTCGTCCCGCCAAGCTTTTTCAGTTTCTCCAGCTCTGCCTGCCGCATCGTCCTCGCCTGCTTCATCTGGAGTTCCAGATTCTCTATCTGGCGTTTCGAATTTTTCACCATATTTTCCTGCTCCGCCACATAGTTCTTCACGAGCACATCGCCCTCGGATACCTTCTGTCCCTTTTTCACACATATTTCTTTTATCCGTACTCCCATGCCCTCGCCTTTGGTTTCCGCTTTCGTCGTCCCCTGAAAGGAGGCGTCCACGCTCTCTTTCTTTACCATATCACCGCGGACTAACGTATATTTGCTGTAATTATCTCCCTCGTATTCTTTTACCACCGGGGCTGCGTCAAACTCCTCCTCCGTCGGAAGAATACCACATGAACACAATATACAGCTCATTGCAAGAACCCCACATATTAACTGTTTCTGCCTTCTCATTTCTTGTCATCCTTTCCTTCCTGTTCCTTTTCTTCTTTCAGTTCCACGATACTCCGGTAATACTCCGTCGTCGTCGGAATATTTTTTGCCGCCAGCCTGCGCGCGCTCCATCTCTTTATCAGACGATAAATAATCGCAAACAATGGCACTGCGCAAATCATTCCCAGCAGTCCGAATAAGGAGCCGAAGAATAAAATGGAGAATAATATCCAGAAGCTTTTTAGCCCAATGGAATCTCCCAAAATCTTTGGTCCTAAGATATTGCCGTCAAACTGCATCAGCACTATAATCAGAATAAGGAAAATCACTCCCTTAATCGGACTCTCAATAAATACAAGAATGGCACTCGGAACAATTCCGATATACTGTCCGAAAAAAGGAATAATGTTCGTCACTCCGATAATCACACTAATCAATATCGTATACGGTATCCCCGCAATACTCATAATAATAAATGTTAAAACACCAACCGCAAGGGAATCCAGAATCTTACCACTGATAAATTTGGCAAATATGACATGTGTTTCTTTCAGGACACTTAACATACTATTTACATACTTAATCGGAAATACCGAAAACATGAGTCTCTTTGCCTGGGCACAAAAGTTTTCTTTGCCCGCCATCAGATAAATGGAAATGATACAACCGATAAATATGTTAAATAAAACATTGACTGTATTGACAACGCCGTCTGTCAGCATCGTCAACAGTTTATTGCTGTTTGGAAGCAAATCATCCTGTAACCATGACAATAACTTTTCATATATCGTACCGGAAAAATCGAGAAAGTAATTTGCCAGCTTTGGATTCGACTTGAACACATCATTTACCCACTCCTGAATATTTTTGTAATATCCGGGCAGATTATAAATCAAACTGGTAATACTGTTTACCACTTCCGGCACAACAAGCATAACCAGCCCAAATATGACAAGCAACGCCATAATAAAAACAAATGCCACCGAACAACCGCGGGAAATTCCCTTTACCTTTTCTTTTTTCTTTACTATTTTATTTAGGAGTGGAACAAAGGCATATTTATCCATTTTATTAACAAGAGGACTTAGAAGATAAGCTATAATCAATCCTATGTATACCGGCATCAATGCTGTATTGATAGCCGACAAAACTCCGCTTAATACACCCAGGTTATCAAACAGTAATTTAATGACAAGCGCTGCTGCCGCAACACAAAAACCCGTCAGTCCCGCATACCAGTATTTTTCATATTTTTCGCCCGGTCTTTTCATGCCTGCCCTCCATGTGATATACATTTTTATACATAAAACAGTATATCACAGAGGCACGCAAATTACAACTTTCATTCGCTTATAGATAATATAAGATTTTATTATGAGCCTGTCCGCTTTTACTTCATTTTCGACTTAAAGACAAGGCTTGCCAGATATCCCATTATCAGCGCCCCCGATATCCCGACTGCGGCGCTTTCCAGACCGCCATAAAATGTCCCGATAAATCCCTGACTGTCCACTGCTTCTTTTACTCCCTTAAAGAGTAAATGCCCGAAGCCGATAAGCGGCACCGTCCCTCCCGACTTTGCCCAGTCAGCAAACGGCTCATACAGCCGGAAAAAGCTTAATATCGCTCCGGCGCATACAAGTCCTACCATGATACGCCCCGGCAGAAGCTTTGTGTTATCCATAATAATCTGTACTACCGCACAAATGGCGCCGCCAATCAAAAATGAAATAAGATAATCCATACGCTACACCAATCTCCTTTCTTCGCCGGAGACTGCCTCCAGCATAACTCCATGGGCAATGCCCGGTATCGAGTTTCCCTCATTGAAGCTCACTGTAGACAACAGCGCTCCGGTCGGCACAAACAATACTCGTTTCCACTGGTTTTTCCGCATCTTCTGCAAAATCAGTCCGCACAGGGTAATCGCACTGCAACCACAGCCGCTCCCTCCTGCGTTAGTGTCCTGTTCTTCGTTGTAATAAATTTCCGTTCCACAGTCAAAATACTGTTTCTCAATATCAAAGCCATATCCCTGCAGCATGTCAACTAAAATTCTCTGCCCGATGGTTCCCAAATCCCCGGTAATAATCCGGTCATAGTAATCCGGGCCGACTCCGATATCCTTGAAATTGTTCAGAATGACGTCACAGGCCGCCGGGGCCATGCATGCACCCATATTCATGCTATCCTTAATACCGTAATCCGTAATCGCACCTGTCGTAACTCCCTTGACCTCGACATACCCGATTTCCTTCCGTTTCCACCGCGCCTCTGAAGAAGCCAGCACCACGGCGCCGCTTCCCGTTACTGTCCATGTGGAGGAATACGGTCTTTGATTGCCATAGGCTAACGGGTACCGGAATTGTTTCTCAGCACTGGCAAAGTGGCTTGAAGTAAGGGCCACCACATAATCTGCAAACCCACCATCAACGAGCATAGAGCCAATAGCAAGAGATTCTCCCATTGTGCTGCATGCGCCGTATACGCCAAACATCGGGATATTAAAATTCATAATTCCAAAAGAAGTGGCAATGAGCTGTCCGAGCAAATCTCCCGCCACCAGATAACGGACCTCCTTTGGTTCGAGTCCTGCTTTCCGCAATGCAATCTCCGTTGCCAACTGCTGCATTTTACTCTCTGCTTCCTCCCATGTCTGGGCGCCGAATAAGGGATCTGTCTCCACCATATCAAAATATTTACCAAAAGCGCCCTCGCCTTCTTTCTCACCGGCTACGCTCCCCGCCCCGATAATGATAGGCGGATGGGCAAAAAGTACACTTCGTTTTCCAATCGCTTTTTTCTCCATAAATCTGCACCAACTGCATTACCCTTTCTTTAAATTTCCTATATAATCCCAAGCAGCCCGCCAATCCAATAGAGCATACCGAGAATCCAACTGCAGAACACACCATATAAAATAACCGGCCCCGCTATTGTAAAAATTTTGCAGCCGATTCCAAACACCTGTCCTTCTTCCTTAAACTCAATCGCCGGAGCTGCCACAGAATTTGCAAAACCGGTAATCGGTACAAGAGTTCCTGCCCCTGCAAAATTCGCTAATTTCTGATACAGGTTAAATCCCGTAAATAAAATACTTAAAAAGATAAGGGAGAGTGTCGTATACAGCGAAGCCGTCTCCTTATCCAGTCCGAGCATCCCATATATGTTTGTCAGAACCTGACCTAATGTGCATATCAGACCTCCAATGACAAATGCCTTGCAGAGGTTGATAAACCAGCTTTTTTTCGGCGTATTTTCCTTCACGTACTCATTATACTTTTCTTCTCTCTTCTGGGGTGAACGCTCCTTGATAACTTCCTTAATATCTGTCTTTGAATTATTCATATTCACAGCTCCTTAATAAAAATATTGATACAGAGTACCAACCAGCTTGCCTGCTGCGATGGCAGCAGGGATAAGCGGAAACCCTTCTTTGATTTGCAGCCGGTTGACCATAATAGGAATCACCCGCAGCATCTCCGCCAGTGCCATAACCAGACATCCTACATAGATACCTGCAAACACACCATACATACAGAGCAGAATAACCGATAACCGCAAAGGAAACATATAGAGAAACCAGATATTTCCCAGCGTACCGCCCCATATAATCATGTTCTCATAGAAAAGAACATGATTTGCCGTATGTGTCCTTGCCGCCAGTCTGGGGATGATTCCCAACATGGTAATGAAGGCAAACGTACCTGCTGCTACCGCAAATCCGCTGCACAGCCCTAAAAAACTCAGCGCTATCTGCTTAATTAACATCAATTGTTTTGCCCTCCCTAGATGCTGTCTTAATCATCGCCTTATTGACCTGTTCCTCGTAGGTACACATTTCAACCTGTATCGGCGTCGGATCATCCTTAATCTTTCTCCTCCTGAAATGGTTATAGAAAACAAGCATTCCCAGCGGAAGCCCCGCCGCGTAAGCGATTTCCAGTATCGAACCGCCCTTCTTTGCCGTACCCATAATCATCAGATAAACCTTGTCAAACACCTCGCTGACGCTGACGTCCTCATTAAAGGTCATTATGGTAAATGCCGCACCAAAAAATACGATGAGTGAAACAAATATCGTTTTTATATATTCATAAAGCTTACTTTTTTCCTTTTTATCCGGTTTCTCAAAATCAATGATAAAATCTCTCTCACCGATATTTTCAATCTCTATATTCGGATAGGTTTTGTGAATTGCTTCATACACCTTGCCAATCGTAAACATAGTCTTCTGCGGTGCGTTCTCTGGCAATGTATAAAAATCCGCCTTTTCGAGCGTCTGCACAACCTTTTTATTGGTACAGTATAAGGTAGCAACATCCTTGAGGGTCAACTCCCGCTTTGCGACAGGAATATTTTGCTCAACCTTTACATATAATATTTCTTCCATTCAATATACTCCTTCACAAGTGTTCCCTGCTCTTTATCCGAGTGTTCCTTTACCTTATCACCGTTTCCCTGCAGGCGGTAAAATAAAATTACGCCCGTTGCAAGCAAAATAATAGCAACGGTAACAATACCGGCTTTCTTCATCAAAAACCACATCCTTTCGGTATTACCATTGCCATTTTTTTATTTATTATTCATTTCTGAAGATAGATTTTTCCCTTTTTATCTGACATCTCTGCCGCATAGAAGTTAATATTTTTTTCTCCATACGGCTGACCTGAACCTGATTCATTTCCAGTATCTGAGCTGCCTGAACCTGAGTCTTATCCTGAAAATAACGAAGTTCTATCAGCTGTCTTTCCTTGTCCTCCAATTCTTCTAATAATTGTCCCAAAAGTAAATGATTGACTACCGCCTCGCTTTCGTCCTTATCTGACGGTATCCGGTCCATCAGGGATATCTCACTTCCCTCTTTCTGGAACACCGTCTTCTGCAGGGATTCCACTTCATTCCCTGCCTCCAATGCCATCACAATATCTTCCTTTTTCATCTCCGTCGCTGCGCTCAGCTCCTCTAACGTCGCCTCGCGTCCCAGCTCCCCTGCCAGCCTCTCTGCGGCCTGCCGGATTTTCCAGCCGTTTTCCTTGAGGGAGCGGCTTACCTTAACCATGCCGTCATCCCTTAAAAAGCGTTTGATTTCTCCGGTAATTAGAGGCACGGCATACGTTGAGAATTTTACATCATATGCCAGATTGAAATTATCCACCGCCTTAATCAATCCAATGGCTCCGATTTGTCCGAGGTCTTCCAAATCATACCCCCTCCCGGCAAACCGTCTGACAATGCTGTACACCAGCGCCATGTTATCCTTTATCACTTGTTCTCTCGCCAATTTATCCCCTGCCCGTGACTGCTTTATCAGTTCTATGGTTTCCATTGGCAGACTCCCTTACGACATATTGATTGCACTATAAATCGTCTTGCGCATTTTTACCGTCGTTCCTTTGCCTTCCTCTGATATCACATTCAAGTCATCCATAAAGGCCTCCATAAAAGCAAATCCCATCCCTGAGCGTTCCATTTCCGGTTTGGTTGTATATAACGGCTCCATTGCTTTATCAATGTCTGATATTCCGACACCCTTATCGCTTATTTCAATCCAGACCGTATTATCCTCCATACGGCTATGTATCGTAATCTTGCCATCCGCTCCCTCATATCCATGAATAATCGCATTGGTTACTGCTTCCGATACTGCTGTCTTGACATCTGCTAATTCTTCCAGTGTCGGATCGAGCCTCGCAATGAACGCAGCAATTACTGTCCTTGCCAGACTTTCATTTTCCGAGTTGCTGTCAAAAATAAAAGTAAATTCATTTTTCCTCATCATGCTTTTCGTATCCTTTCTTCGTATTTCGGAATAATCCGGTACAGGCCGGACATGGAGAAAATCCTGTCAATCCCTTCTCCAATTCCCGCCACATAGGTTTGTCCACCCATAAAATTCATTTTCCGGTAACGTCCCATTACCATCCCGATGCCGGAACTATCCATAAATGTCATGCCGGTAAAATCAAAAATTAAGGTTTTCAGATTTCCCTTCTCAATCTGTGTGTCTACCGTCTTGCTGACCTGAACTGCTATATGATGGTCAAGCTCCTCACTTATGTGCAAAATCAATGCTGAGCCATTTCGCTCTAATGAAAATTTTTCCACTTCCAAACCCTCCTTTTATAAAAAGAAAAAGACCTGCAGAAAAGATTTTACTCTCATCTGTAGGTCTTTTTTACAATCCGGCGATATTTCCGGACAGATTTATCTTTGTTATTTTGTACACTCTTACTGTTCATCTCTTAACTGTGCTAAATATCTCTCGGCCTGTGAAGCAAAAGTTGTCGTATCATTTACTGCAATTGCTTTTTCATACCACTTCTCAGCCTTTGAATTCTTATTCAGGTTCTGATAACATCTTCCCATATAGAACATAGCTTCCTGATTTTCTTCATCTACCGCCAGAACCTGTTTGAATATTTTAAGTGCCTCGTTACTTGAAGTATTCATCTGGTTTCTTCCCTGACGGACAAGTGAAGATATCTCTGTCTCTGAAACATTTCCAATCGTCGTATAAAGCTCTTTTGCTTCCTCTGTTCCAAAGTCAGATTTCTTACAGTCAGCAACAGCAACAGCCGCCTTAATCTTTTCATTTGCCATATAATATTGAACACCTTTTAAAAGCTTTTCATAGCTGTCCGCTTTTTTCTGTGCCGCAGAATCTGCTTTCTCTATCTGCTTGTTCAACTTATCAATCTGTTCATCCAGTGATTTCTTTTCTTTCTCTAATGTCGATATCTGCGAGGACTGAACCGATAACTGCTCATTCACATCAGAAAACTGGTCCCCGCTGCTTCCCGTACCCTTCTGGAGCGTCGGCCGAATCAGCACAAAACACACAGCAATTCCTATAATAATGCCAATCATAATCTGTACAAATGGCATTAACGAACGCTTCTCCTCCTTATAAGTCCCCACCGGCGTCACATTGGCAAGCGGATCCTTCTTCGGCGCCTTCTTTGCCACCGTAGTACCCTTCCCGGCGGCATTTGCCGTCTGGTCGCCGACCTCCTGCATATACCGCAGAGTCGTTGTATTGTTAAAGTCAATCCTTCTTGCCCGGTTCAGGCATTTGGCTGCTTTCTGATAATCTTTATCGTTAATATACAACAGGGCGAGTAACTGCTGCGCTCTCACAAAATGTGGATTCAGGCTGACTACCTTCTTTAACTGGATAATCGCCAAATCCTCATTTCCTGCCTGTGCCGCCGCCAGCGCAGAATTATATTTCTTAATTGTCTGGTTTGTCGCATCCAGTGCTGTCTGGTTTTTCTGCACAGTATTGATATAATAATCTGCCGCATTGCCCTCCGGCTGCATATATTTGCTCAGTACCCATTCACTCAGTGCCGCCACGGTTTCGCCCATTTCATAATAAATTAAACCGAGCAGATTTCTTGCATTCGTATTACGCTTATCAAACTGCAAACTCTTTTTCAAGGTTTCGATTGCCCCTGACAAATCCCGCACCTCTGCCTTTTCAAGCCCTATATTATAATAAGTATTAGAAATCCGTCTTACATACTGAACAATCGCTAAATCCTGTCCACAGAAATTGCACCGTGCTGCACCATCATTTACATTTGCATCACATCTTGGACATCTCATCTCCTAATAATCCTCCCATTATCTATTATAACGTACCTTTCGCATCCTGTATCAATTCCTTTACTATATCTGTCACATCCGCTAAATTATTATTATACACAACATCTTCTACTTTTTCCACATCCATGCTCGGCTGAAATTTTTCCAATTCTTCTTCAAAATTAAGCATCTTGCCACAACCTCCGTTCCTCGTCATATAGTTTTCCCTGTACATACAATAATACCAGTTTTTGTAAAAAAAGCAAGAAGGAAATATCGGAAAGATTCGACATCCGCTAATCTTTCCCACTCTCCCTCAGCCTGCGGTAAAAGGTAGACCGCGAGGCAATTCCGAGCCGTTCCATCGCCTGTTTTTCGGTTATTTTTTTGTTATGGAACAGTTCTCTGACACTCTCCAGTTTCCCTGCATCTACCGGAATCCTCTTTCTTCCCCGGTACTGCCCTCTTTTCTTAGCTCTATCAATTCCCTCCTTCTGCCTGTTTCCACGAAGAATCCGGCCAGCATAATACTGCTGTCTGAGAATCATCATAATACTGTCCCGGTTTTCCCTGTCTATCTGCATATTTTCCTTCTCAAATGTAACCACCACTCCTGCGCCAAGTAACTGCAAAAGCTTTTCGGTGTAGACAGAAGGATTCCGGGAAATACTGCTCTGGCTTGGCACGACCACCCGGTCGCCATACTGAAGACAGTCAGGATTTGCCAATGCCTCCCTGTAAGTGAATGTATCAGGACTGTCCCTGTACCGCTCCACAATCAGATTATCATTACCACAGGTAAGCGAGGTACGAATCAGCCATTCAAACCGGTCATAGTAATCCAGTCCTACGGACTCCATCAGTTCCCATAAGTCCTCACGGTTCCTCGACGGACTTCTCTCGGTAATGAAAACCGGCTGCATGTTTACCCGGTAATACTTCTCCAGCCGCAGTTCCATCGTAATTCCCGGAATTCCCTGAAACACTGAGCTGTCCAGCCCATCAATGACATCCCAGTATGGAGTAATGATATACTGATATTCCTCATTGAAAAATGTCTGATATTCAATCTTTCCGACGCTGTACTTTTCCCCATACTTCCCCACTGCCTTAATCACTCCCGCATTGGTATAATCCGGCTCTCCGGGAAGCGGGATTGTATATTCATTCAAAGGTTCATAATCATAATTTATCGGCTTCATCTTCTCACCCCCTCTAATGGCTCGCAAATCAGCTTGCGATAGCGAAGCTTTATCATCTCGCATAAAAATTCCTTCCGCACACTGCTCATACATTCTACACTCTCAATAAGCCGGCATATGGAATCCATATCTATTTTCCCTGCTATCCTCTGCAGCGCCCGGTCGCACTCAGCAAACTGGTGGCTGCCTATCACTTCATAATATGAACTTTTCTTTCCGCGAAGCTGAATCTGTGAAGTTGGGAACTGATATACTCTCTTCTGCATCTCCTGTCTGGATTCTAATACTCCGGTACACTGCTTATCGCTGACAAGCTTTGGAAACAGGCAGGAACCGTTATCAAAGACAGGCGCCAGACGATACTCCTCTCCTTTCTTTAGGAATCCCCAGTTACTTCCGTGACGGTCAAAATTCCCCAGAAGCGCATCCATAATAAACATATCCCAGAATACATCCACCGTTTCCTCCACATAGGTCAGCTTCCGGTTTGCCTCCAGCATATCCATAATATCCTCATAGCTGTACTGGACACGCTCTCTATCCATATCCAGCGAACTGTCCCCCACATCGTTAAATGGCACAAACATCTCCTCGTCGGAGGTAAAGTCCTTCAAAACCACAACATCCTCTCCCTTATACCGTCCCAGCCACGTCTCCTGCGTATCTATCCCCGCCATCTCAAATATGTGGCAGCCGAGATACTCTGAAACATGATTATATGTCATTCCTTCCTGAGAATTTTTACGGAACTTAACAATATAATTTTCTCCCTTAAAGCAAATTCCTGTCTTTCGCTCTGCCCCGGTATAAAACTTCCCACTCGGCTCACACCTTGAAAAATCCTGAATCATATTATGTCACTCCTTTATCAGTATGCCACATCTTTATCTATAGAATACCGAAAAACGCCTTTAGTGTCAATAGGATATTTTTTATTTTGATACACAAAGTGAAAATAAAATGGATATCCGCGAAAACTGTTCCATTCCGTGGATATCCGTCTCTCAATCAGTCAAATCATTCCGCAGATATTCTATTTTACCAACTGTTCCAGTCTCTCTTTTACCTGCTCCATCATTCCTTTGTATTTCTCCAGCTTTTCTCTCTCCTCCGCAATCTTCTTTTCCGGCGCTTTATTTACAAAATTCGGATTGCCGAGCATCCCTTCCGAGCGCTTTAACTCACCCTGAAGTTTTTTCTCCTCCTTTCGGAGTCTCTCAATTTCTTTCGTGATATCTACCAGTTCGGCAAACGGCATATAAATGGTACCGTCGGCAATCACTACCGATACCGCATCCTCCGCAATGCCCTCTTTATCTCTCTGGAACGTAACTTCACTGGCATAGCCAAGAGTGGCAAAAAAGACTTTGTTGTCCTCAAATATTTTCAACACGTCTTCCTTTTCCGAAACAACAATCACAGCAGCCTTTTTACTTGGCGGTACATTCATCTCTCCGCGGATATTACGAATCCCTTTTACCGCTTCCTTAATACGCTCAACCTTTGACTCATCCTCCGAGAAATCTCTTTCCTCTGTAAATTCCGGCCACTCAGAAACCATAATTGACACTTCTTCGCTTCCCGATAAAGTACAGTAAATTTCCTCTGTAATAAACGGCATATATGGATGAAGCAGCTTCAACGCATCAATCAGAACTGTTTTCAGCGTATAAAGCGCCGCACCCTTTGTCTCATCCTCCTCTGCATATAGACGAGGCTTAACCATTTCGATATACCAGTCGCAAAATTCTTCCCATATAAAATCATAAATTTTCTGTACTGCGATGCCAAGGTCAAACGTCTCCATCAAAGCAGTGACGTCCTTTGCCAGATTATTAACTTTAGAGAGAATCCATTTATCCGCCTGCGTAAACTGCTCCGGTTTTACATTTTCATAATCCAAATCCTCATTCTGCGCAAAATTCATCATGATAAAACGGGACGCATTCCACACTTTGTTAGCAAAATTACGGCTTGCCTCTACACGCTCCCAGTAAAAACGCATATCATTTCCCGGCGCATTACCGGTAACCAGTGTCAGGCGCAGCGCATCCGCGCCGTATTTGTCAATTACCTCCAGCGGATCAATCCCGTTGCCAAGGGATTTACTCATCTTACGTCCCTGCGAATCTCTCACCAGTCCGTGAATCAACACCGTATCAAACGGAACTTCGCCTGTATGCTCCAAACCGCTGAACATCATGCGCATTACCCAAAACGGAATAATGTCATAACCAGTCACAAGCGTACTCGTCGGATAAAAATATTTCATTTCTTCCGTCTCCTCCGGCCAGCCGAGTGTCGAAAACGGCCAAAGCGCAGAGCTGAACCATGTATCCAGCGTATCCGGATCCTGACGCATCGGCTTACCGCATTTCGGACAGACAGCACTATTTTCTTTTGTTACCACCAATTCGCCACAGTCATCGCAGTAAAATGCCGGAATCTGATGTCCCCACCAAAGCTGACGGGAAATACACCAGTCACGTATATTCTCCAGCCAGTGGAAATATGTTTTGTTAAAATGCTCAGGAACAAATTTCGTTTTTCCATCCTTAACCGCGTCAATTGCAGGGCCTGCAAGCGGTTTCATTTTTACAAACCACTGCTTGGAAACCTTTGGCTCTACCGTCGTCCCGCAACGGTAACAAGTACCTACATTGTGGTCATGGTCCTCTGTTTTCACAAGAGCGCCCTCTGCTTCCAAGTCCTTTACAATTGCCTCCCTCGCCTCGTAGCGGTCCATGCCGGCATATTTTTCATAGTCGTCCACAATCCTTGCATCGTCCGTCATCACATTGATAACCGGCAAGTCATGGCGGAGTCCTACTTCAAAGTCATTCGGATCATGTGCCGGAGTAATTTTTACAACACCAGTTCCAAACTCCATATCTACATAATCGTCTGCAATTAACGGAATCTCCCTGTGAACAAGCGGCAGAATCAGCTTTTTACCAACCAAATCCTTATACCTCTCATCGTTCGGGTTTACCGCTACTGCCGTATCACCGAGCAGAGTTTCCGGACGCGTCGTCGCCAGATTGATATATCCGCTTCCGTCTGCAAATGGATAGCGCAGATGCCAGAAGTGACCTTTCTGGTCCTCGTAGTTTACCTCTGCGTCGGAAATGGACGTCAGACAGTGCGGGCACCAGTTGATAATGCGCTCGCCGCGGTAAATCAGCCCTTTCTTATACAGGTTGACGAATACTTCCTTTACCGCCTTATTGCAGCCCTCGTCCATCGTAAAACGCTCCCTGTCCCAGTCACAGGAGGAGCCCATCTTCTTGAGCTGGGAAACAATACGTCCGCCAAATTCATCCTTCCATGCCCACGCGCGCTCTAAGAACTTCTCTCTGCCAATATCTTCTTTGGTCAGCCCTTCCTCTCTCATCGCCTCAACAATTTTTGCTTCTGTCGCAATCGAGGCATGGTCCGTTCCCGGCATCCACAGTGTCTCATAGCCCTGCATGCGCTTAAAACGGATTAAAATATCCTGCAAAGTATTATCCAAGGCATGCCCCATATGAAGCTGCCCGGTAATATTTGGCGGCGGAATCACAATCGTATATGGCTTCTTGTTTGCATTTACCTCCGCATGAAAATATTTTTTGTCAATCCATTTGGCATACAACCGGTCTTCAATGCCCTTCGGGTTATATGTCTTTTCCAATTCTTTTTTCATCTTCTACCTCCGTCTCGAATTTTTTTAATATAAAAGAGTCTGCCATAACGACAGACTCCTGTGTTTTTTCTATCGCCACGGCATTATACAAAGGACGACAATACTGCCGTGGTACCACCTTTATTCAAATGAATATAATCATTTCTCATTAAGCCGATAACGGAGCCTGCCCGTCGTTTCCTACTTTTGGATTTTCTTCTTTCACCCCGAATTGCCTGTTCAGAAACGCTGTTTGAAAGCTACCTTCCACAAATCCTTTCTGAAAGAACCTTACAGCCGGTGGGTTCTTCTCTCTGACAGAGTAATCTGTGTACTCCTCTTTCGCACTACATGTAACGGTTTTTATCATAGCCGAAAATAAAAATCTTGTCAAGCCCCTTCGTTCCAGAATCCACTTGATCCACTTGATTTCTCATTCCATAAAACAGGAATACACTTTTTATCATCCACCACTAACAGATAATCTCCTTGTGGATATATTTCTTCTTCATATATATTTTGAAATTGATATAGCACTTCTTCAACTCCCGTTTCTATATTCTGCCGGATTATTACGCTATCTTTTAAATAAACAAACACAGCATCTGACGCTACGATACCCAAATGCGAATCTACCTGTGACATAATTTCCAGTTCATCCGTTTGCCTCTTTTAATAAATGAGTACGATTTTTTCTTTCCTGCTTCGTATCTGCCTGTCTGCTCTTATCATCGGACCAGAAATCCCCCTCTGACGTTCCCGGATAATCACCCCATTCTGGCTCAGTAGAAAAGTATCCTTTTTCGTGATAATAGAAGTCTACATCACCAACCCGGCACTTTTTCTGTTCATCTAATACTAAATCATGTAAGCCGCTGCCAAATTGCTTTTCTTCAACATATTGATTTGCATAAAATCCGTTGTAATAGGCTTCAAAAAAATCGTAATAATCATCACACTCATCATGCCGCCATTTCCCCACAAACAAATACCCATCTCTACAAGCTATCGATGCTGTGTTGGAAGCCTTGCTTTCATTTATTTTATTTGATAGATAATCGTACTGAACAATTCTTGCATCACCATCATCGCTTTCCCACAAATAAAGCAAAAAATATGAGTTCTTTCCAAGTGCAATTTGATTAGGATAGTTTTCCTTTATATCAACATGCGATATCTCCTTACCCCGCTTATCTACAATAGAAACTTTTTCATTGTTCTGATCAATTATTCCAATATAATTCCCATTTGATGATAAGTGTCCCGTCTCATAATTAACATGCGTTCCTCTCAACCTTTTTTCCTTATAGTTTTTATCAATTTGAAAAATAATGACAGCTAATATAAACAACCCTAATATTCCGGAAATGAGTATGATTCCAAAAGTCATTTGCTTTCCATACTTTAATTTTTTCATTTTCGTTCTCCTCCTATTGTGCGCTGGTCAACTATGATAAAATAAGTATAAATCTAAAGCTATTCTTCCAGTAATTTCAACTCTACTAAATCTCTCTCTGCTCCGTAACCACTATTGTAAAATAATAGGCCGACATTCCTTTTCCATATGTATGACTCAAAATATCCTGTAGTAACTTTATCATTGTATAAATGATACTCTCTTTGTTCCCCATTAACTGATAAATATTCATGTTCCCCTTTCTGTTTCTTACTCAAACTGTCAACTATTTCTTTTTCCTGACATACAATAGTACTTTCTTCCGGAAGCACTTTTTTCTTTAAGCTGTTCTTATGCTCTTTTGTCGGCAGAATTTTATATATCTTTTCCCTTTCTACATAAAAATAGCCTAAAACTAACCGCTCTTTAGGAACATTATCAACTGGTTCCACTTTTAGTTCGTAAACAGTACCTGACTCCATCTTTGCGATTTCTTCAACATGAAGTTTTACAATTCTCTCAATAACTCCTTCATCTATAAACGAAAAACGACCTTTGAACTTTAATGATTCTATTTTACTTTTTGAAAAAAAATCATTGCTCACATTATTTTCCTTTGACAATGTTAAGTTAGACTTGCCTCTTTCTTTATTGGTACAAGAACTTAGTAAACACGCAATGATTACGAGACAAAATACTAGTTTTTTCATTTCTTTACTTGCCTTTTTAGTATCCCATATTTTCGATATGACATGTTGAAAATAAAATATTATTACAGTACTAATAATCTATATCTTTTTTAAAAGAATATAGACATCTGGCTGTCTATCTTTTGCAGAAGGATTATATAACCCATCTGCAGTAAATTTACCTTTTTAATTTGTACTAAATCTTGATATATTAGCATTTTCTCAATAAATCAATCCTCTTTCTTTGTTCTCTCTGCCAAAAAATATTGCGGTCCCTCAATTACGATATGATTTTTATCTTTAATCCAAAATCTTGTGCCAAACCCCTCCTCTTTACTCTTTATTTCTACCAAAGGCACTCTTTTGTCATCTTCAAACTTAAAACTTTCATATTTTGCATAATGTTCCATAAAGAAGTCATCTGCACTTTGCCACCGCATCACAAATTTAGGATTTTTAATAGAATAATTATATTCGTCATCAGGCATCTCACATGTCACCAAATCATCACAGATTTCCAATATCCCACCCACATAATCCTCCGTCGATTCATCCGTACAAACATATCCATATCCAATAGTATCAATAACTTTCCATTTGCCAAAAGCCCTTGAAAATACACTGTTAGAACAATCTGTTTGACTCTTTGATGCAGTAGAACTTACTGTTGCTTCCGGTAATACTGTTTCTTTTTTTATCTCTTGTTTGTCTTTGGATTTATTTTTCTCTATTTGATTACTATTTAATACACATAAAACTACACTGCAGATTAATAAAACAACAATAATAAATCCTGTGATAACAACTTTTTTTTTTCATCCTATTTCCTCCTTCAAAATTTTATTCAAGAATCTGTCTATATAAAGTCACAATTACTATCTAGCCTTAAATTTCCATCCTTTCTTTTTCAACTTATGAATACCATAATATTTGTATTTTCCTTTTGTAAACAACAACCCCTCATTAAGGTGCCTTCTCCATAATCCCTTATTCTCTACTAACTTTCCAGTTTTATCTTTCATATGATCGTATGACAAAAATTGGTTTATTACTTTTCTGGAATCCAATTTCCCACTTTTTAACAACTTAATAAACCCTGGACTATAACTTTTCTCCCACATATTTTCACCCACATTAAAGGTTAATGACAATAACGCATCATATTCAAATTGACGCACATGAATTTTTACAGTATTATTTAAGCACTTACATAATTTTTTGTTATATTTACCGTTCTTTTTCAAATCTTTCTTAAGCAAATTTGTTGCTTCATTTTCTTTAAGAGCTTTTATTCTCTCACCTTTTTTTAGTACATGACCATATCCTATTGTCCTTTTTCCGTCTCCCGCATCATACACATGACCAACAAAGCCTTCAGCTTTTTTAATAAATTCTATACCTTCAGATGAGATTTTCTTGGGATTCTTTTTTTTATGCTTATTGCATTTATAATCCCAATACCTCAAATTATTATGAAAAAGAAATTCCATTATATTCATAGTTTTTATGTTAAAGTTAACATATTTTATCTTACTACAATGCCCACTTGGATCCACCATATTCACTCCATCATTCCCACAGTACGCATACAAATGCAAGCTTTCTGGCTCATCCTCCTCCCCGGTATAGGTATCCCTCGTCAGAAACCTTCCCACTGCTGGCTGGTAGTACCTTGCCCTTAAATAAATCTCCCCTGTCTCCTTATCATAGTACTCCCCGCAGTAACGGAACGGATTGTCATCCTTGCCATCCGGCTTTACCTCATTCCCAAATGAATCATACTCATACGTCTTTATAACCTTCCCGTTTTCATCGGTCAACTGCACCACATTTCCATGCGAATCCGTCGCATAATACTGCTTCTCTGTATTGTCTCCCTTATCCGCATAAACTAAATCATTCCCTCTCACATACCGTTTCTGCACCTTGCCGCTCTCAGACAATTCCATGACCAGCTGGTCCCCGTCCCACACAAAGACCATCTTCTCCCCATTCACCGTCTTGCTCGTACGCAGCCCCTCGGCATCATAAGCAAAGCTTACCTTATGGTTCTTTGTCAGTGTCTGTGTAAGCTGGTTCAGTGCATTATAGTGGTTCACCACGTTTTCGTTCAATCGATTGTCTCCCAGCGTTACGTCGATGTCAACATATGTACTGTCCTTCTTCCCACTTGGTATATCATACCGGTTGACCGTGGCAAGCTGGTTTCCGTTCCTGTCATTTTTATAAATAACAACCGAATCCTCCTCCGTGTCAGTATTCAGCGTATCCGTACGGAGCAGTTTGAGATGGTCAAATTCTTCATAATTCCAATTCTCTATGTAAGCTATATAATTAGTGTCTGCATACAATACATCGATTGTATCTATTGTTCGAAAGATCAATTTCTTTTTCTCTGTCTGTACCTCATCCTTATTATTGTTTTGAATTAAAGGAATAGTCCATAATTCAAATTTATCATCTTTGTCCAAAATATATATTATTTCTTCATTCGTGACATATGCAATCTTCAGCAAAGTTATACCCTTTTGCCCTTTCGCTATTTCAAATGTATGAATCAGCTTCCCTTCTAAGTTCAATTGTTGGATAGTATTCTCATTTTCTTCACATATACGATATGCATTATATTGATTATGCTTATTATTTAAAGCAGTAATAATTTTATTTTTCTCTTTCGATTCATCCGTTTCTGTTTTTAATTTGTCAAAGCTACGGTTCTTGTCTTGTATGTCACAACCAAACAAAGAAAACATTATAACAATCAACATAATTAATGTTATCATCCTTTTTTCCATCTTGCTCACTCTCCATAACTTGTACTATTTTTTATAAAGCGTTTTCGCAATTTTAACCCCCGCTAATCTGTGTTGTTATGTTTTTCTTTATTATCTTGCGGAATTTTTGAGACTTAAAAAGGTCTCTGAATAACTCATACAACTCACCCTACGCTAGATGGGATGATTTCTCCATATTTTTGACATATCTCCATCAGACTATTATATTCTGACATACTAATTTTATAATATTTGACTTTATAAGCGAGAATATCATAATAAATATCTATTGTGTCAATTACTTCTCCTGCCTTGTTATATATGTGTATCCACGCAGTCGGGGATTCGCCTTCTAAATCGTATAATGAATACTTACCTTTTTTAAACACTTTAATGTTATTTAATATATTTACAACATCTTTCAGATTATCATTATCCGTAACAGTTGCCCCGCCCCTCAATGGTTCTTCCGTACTAGTCAGTTCCACTGCAATGAATATTTTTCCAATTTCGCTTGGCTTTAAATCTATAGGAGTTGTAAACAATTTATTATAGAACCAGTTAATACACAAAACAATACTCCCTAATATAGCTAAAATCACTCCTATTTTTTTTATTCTTTTCATGTTCACTTCCTACCTTTTAAAATAATAAATTTTTAAGCCATCATATTGTTAGCTCGCATTTTAATTTTCGACCATCTTCCATTTTTATATGTCCGAATACCCATTCTTTCTCTAATCGGTTCACAGGTATAATAAGGCACAGGTATAATGCCTATATAACCAGCAAAGAAATCTCCATATGTAACATATTTATTCCATGTATGTTGAACACCTGTTCCCTTCTTAAGCCTATTATCTGAATAATCAAACAATGCACCACCATCAAAACCAATTACTGTTTTAACTTTCATTCTTTTTATAAAAGCATTTGCAACATTATAACAATCTGGATTAGCAGTATTACAACAACTAAATGTTAGTTTTCCTATTTTTTTCTTTGCTAATTCGGAAACTAAAATATCCTTTGATTGGTCATAAAAACTTGTTTTTCTAGCAATAATTTTTGACTTATCCCTACAATACATATAACCAGTTGCTTTACCTTTTTCCCCCTCTATAGTGCCGTGGAAAATTAAATAAACTTCATTTACTTTTTTCTTTTTTTTACCAATTTCTTTCTTCCATTTCTTCTTAAATTGTTTCGCTGTACTTATTGCAAATATTTTTGTTTTGGCTCTATACTTCTTTCTTAATTTTTTCTTAACAATTTTGGCTTCATCTGAGAATTTATGTATGCGATCGCCTGCAATTGCCCGTTTATCATAAAAGATATAACTGTCATGCCCACTTGGATCCACCTGATTCACTCCGTCATTATCACAGTAAGTATATAAATGCAGACTTAGCGGCTCATCCTCCTTCCCAGTATATGTATCCCTCGTCAAAAACCTCCCCACTGTCGGCTGGTAGTACCTTGCCCTTAAATAAATCTCCCCTGTCTCCTTATCATAGAACTCCCCGCAGTAACGGAATGGATTCTCATCCTTGCCATCCGGCTTTACTTCATTCCCAAACGTATCGTACTCATAAGTCTTTATAACCTTCCCACTCTGATCCGTCAGCTGTACCACATTTCCATGCGAATCCGTCACATAATACTGCTTTTCTGTATTGTCTCCCTTATCCGCATAAACTAAATCATTCCCACGGACATACCGTTTCTGCACCTTACCGCTCTCAGACAGTTCCATGACCAGCTGGTCACCATCCCACACAAAGACCGTCTTCTCCCCATTTACCGTCTTACCCGTACGCAGTCCCTCGGCATCATAAGTAAAGCTTACTTTGTAATTCTTGGTCAGTGTCTGTGTCAGCTGGTTCTGTGCATTATAATGATTGACTACGTTCTCATTCAGCCGATTGTCTCCCAGCGTCACGTCAATGTCGATATAGGTATCATCTTTTTTTGCACTCGGGATTTCATAGCGGTTGACTGTGGCAAGCTGGTTTCCATTCTTATCATTTTTATAGATAACAACCGAATCCTCCTCCGTATTCGTGTTTAACGTATCCGTACGGAGCAGTTCGCCATTCTTATTATATTTATAAGCAGTTACCTTATTCCCTGCTTTCATTTCCTTCCGGATTCCCTGCCTTCATTTCCTTCCGGTTGTTGTTGCTGTCATATATGTAGGAAATATCCTCGCTGCCGGTTTTCGTCTCTTTGGTAATGCGTCCCAGCAGGTCATAGGTGTACGTGGCAGTCTTTGAAGCTTTCTTACCGTCCTTGTCTGTTACATCGGAGCCTTCTTTTGATTTCTGCCCATTGAGAAGATACTCTGACTTATATTCAGAAATCACTCCGCTGCCCGTCTGGTTTTTCATTGCCATTAGGCGGTTCTGGTAATCATAGGTGTAAGTGGTTGTCATGCCATTTCCCGGTACCGTTCTTTTAGCCAGATTCCCATCCGTATCATAAGCGTACCCTGCCACTTCGTTTCCCTTTTCATCCGTAACTCCAGTCAGCTTGGACTCCCCGTCATACGTATACTTCAGGGAAAGTTTGGTATCGTTCCCCACTTTTACTGCAAAGGCAGACTTATTGCCGGCGCTGTCATAGGCATAATTCTTGACCACATCCTGATTTTTCGTCAGTTTTGTGGTACATCATACATAAATAAACTTGTTACAAACACTGCTAATAGGATAATTGCCACAACTCCGGTTTTATAAGTTCCTTTTAAAAATCTCATTTCTCTCCTCCATTTCTCCCATCATATATCAACATCTAAACTAATTTAAAAGCGCAAAGAAATAGGATATCAAATCAGTATCCGACATTTTTATCCATAATACCACACTTTTTTTGAAAAGTCACGGTCTTTTTCTATTTTTATCCATTTTTTTATCATTTGTCCTGCTTATAAGCGAAAAAGCAAAGTAGATTGGTGATATATTTACGAAAAGGGAGAAAATTGATAGAATATACTTTCTAGTTGAAAGTACAAAATGGAATAGCTTGTTTCACGCAAAAAAAAGAAAATAACTGCCAGACCTCAAAAGAGTCTGGCAATCAGTGTAAAATCACAATTATTAAACAGTTGGCTATTTCCCTATTTCAAGGAATCAATTGCTGCACGCTCAATCGGAAGCCCTGCCTTGTATGTCCGGATAAACTCATCAAAGCCCTTTACGCCTTCTGCATCCGGCGACAGCTCGCTTCCCTCCTGCCCGGCAAACACCTTGCTGTCAAGATAATCTCCCAAAGTCTCATCCACGCCCTTTTGTACCATATAGGCAGCCAGTACAGCAATGCCCCACGCGCCGCCTTCTCCCGCTGTCTCCATAACGGAAATCGGTGTATTCATAGCGTCGGCAAGAATCTGCTGCCCGACACCTTTTGTCTTAAACAGACCACCGTGTCCAAGCAGCTTATCAATCTGAACCTTCTCCTCCTTTAGAAGAATATCCATGCCGAGCTTTAATGCCCCCAGTGATGTATACAGGTTGACGCGCATAAAGTTTGCCAGATTAAATTTACTATTCGGGGTACGCACAAATAAAGGACGTCCCTCCTCCATACCGGTAATATTTTCGCCCGATATGTAATTGTAGGCAAGCAGACCGCCGCCATCAGTATCACCCTCCATCGCTTTATTGTACAGCGTGCCGAATAACCGGTTCATATCCACCTCAACGCCAAATGCTTCCGCAAATTCCTTAAAAATATTTACCCACACATTCAAATCAGAGGTGCAGTTATTACAGTGAACCATCGCAACCAAATCACCGGATGGCGTCGTTACCAAATCCAGCTCCGGATATACCTTGGTCAGCTCCTTTTCCAGTACGACCATAGAGAAAACCGATGTTCCCGCCGATACATTACCGGTTCGACGGGCAACACTGTTCGTCGCCACCATACCCGTTCCCGCATCTCCCTCCGGCGGACAGAGTGGGATTCCTGCCTGCAGGGTTCCTGACGTATCAAGCAGCTTCGCCCCCTCTGCCGTCAGGGTTCCCGCATCCTCTCCTGCCGAAAGAACCTCCGGGAAAATATCAAGCAGTTTCCATGAAAATCCTTTGTCTGCAACTGCCTCATCAAACTTCTCCACCATTTTCTGGTTAAATGTTCCCGTCTCTATGTCAATCGGAAACATACCGGAAGCTTCACCGACGCCAAGCACCTTCCGCCCCGTCAGCTTCCAGTGAATATATCCTGCCAGTGTCGTCTGAAAACAAATATCCTTCACATGACTTTCTCCATTTAAAATCGCCTGATACAGATGAGCAATGCTCCAACGTTGTGGAATATTATACTGAAATAGCTCCGTCAGTTTTTCCGAAGCCTCCTCCGTGATGGAGTTTCTCCATGTACGGAACGGCACAAGGATTTCATCATCCGCCCCAAAAGCCATATAACCGTGCATCATAGCGCTAAAACCAATGGCACGTAAGCTTTCAATTTTTGCCCCATAACGATTCTTGACGTCATCCAGCATATTCTGGTAACTGTCCTGCAGTCCTGCCCAAATATCCTCAATACTGTACGTCCAGATGTTATTTACCAACTGGTTCTCCCACTCGTGGCTGCCGGAAGCAATCGGGTTGTGTTTATCATCTATCAGTACCGCCTTAATCCTTGTCGAGCCAAACTCAATGCCGAGAACTGCCTTCCCGCTCTCAATTATCTGCTTTACTTCTCCATTTGCCATGTTTACTTATCCTCCTATCTCATGCTTCGTGATTTCCTTCACATTTTTTATTTTCCAACATACCGCCTAATATACAAAAGCCATGCTTTACTGATAAGTCTCT
The DNA here is from genome assembly GCA_002362575.1 of Lachnoclostridium sp. UBA3262. Taxonomy (GTDB): domain Bacteria; phylum Bacillota; class Clostridia; order Lachnospirales; family Lachnospiraceae; genus Eubacterium_F. The sequence goes on from DEUM01000067.1 coordinate 38,185, forward strand.
GAGGCGACAATTTAGCCAGAAGGTGCATACATTTTACCCCAAATGTATTAACCGACATATCCCTGCCCTTTTTTACATCCTTCATTGCCTTTACCGCTACCGAAGCAGCTGTTACCTGACCGGGAAACCTTGGATTTTTCCCTTTACTGAAACTCGGAAGCAAATCTGTCTTGATCCAGCCCGGACAGACCGCCGTTGCCACCACTTTTCTATCCTGAAGCTCGACGTTCAGCGCCCTTGTAAAATTTTTCACAAAAGCCTTTGTCGCGGCATATGTCGTCATAAATGGAAGTGGCTGGAAAGCCGCCTGTGACGCCACATTCACAATATGCCCGCCCGGTTCCATATAAGGAATACAGGCACGACTCAATACAGCTACTGCTGTGCTGTTCAAATAAATAGTCTTCTCAATTTCCGGAACTGAACTTTTCTCATATTCTTCCATTCTTCCTGTCCCGGCATTATTGACAAGATAAACAATCACTGGTGTCTGTTCCCCAAGCTTTTCGCAGAGCGCATGCACTCCTTCCGGCGAAGAAAGGTCTCCGGCAAAAGGGACAATCCGCTCTCCCCATTCTGCCCTCAGCCCTTCCAGCTTTTCTTTACTTCTTGCAACTGCCCATATTTCATCCACATTTTCCGATAGCATCTGACGTACAAATTCTTTTCCCAGTCCACCGCTGGCACCTGTAACAATCGCTATTCTTTTCTTCATTTTTCCCTTTACTTCTCCTGGCACATTTTTGCATAACGCCATGAATCCAGACACATCCGGTTCAAATCATACTGCGCTTCCCATCCGAGTTCTTCCTTTGCCTTTTTGGGATTTGCGTAGCAGGTTGCAATATCACCCGGCCTGCGCGGCTTAATGGAATATGGGATATGCACGCCACTTGCTTTTTCAAATGCTTTTACGATATCGAGAACGCTGTAACCGTTTCCGGTTCCAAGATTATAAATATTAACCCCTGTCGCCGTCGTTACCTTCTCCACCGCATTGACATGGCCCCTTGCCAAATCCATTACATGAAGATAATCTCTGACTCCCGTGCCATCCGGTGTGTCATAGTCATTCCCATACACGCCAAGCTCCGGCAGTTTTCCCACTGCCACCTGCATAATATATGGCATCAGATTATTTGGAATACCGTTTGGATTGTCACCCAAAAGACCGCTCTCATGTGCCCCAATCGGGTTAAAATAACGCAGAAGAACAACACTCCAGTCCTTATCCGACACACAAAAATCAGAAAGAATCCCTTCCAACATAAGCTTTGTACTACCATATGGATTTGTTGTACTCAGCGGAAAATCCTCTGTAATCGGCACCGTTTTTGGCGAGCCGTACACCGTTGCCGACGAACTGAAAATAATCCTCTTGCAGTTATATTCATTCATAAGCTCGCATAAATTCAGCGTTCCGCCAATATTGTTCTTGTAATACAGAAGCGGCTTCGCCACCGATTCCGGCACCGCCTTTAACCCGGCAAAATGTATCACCGCATCTATCGTATTTTCCTCAAAAACCGGCCGCATGCTTTCCTTGTCACACATATCTGCCTTATAAAACGTAATTTCTTTTCCCGTAATCTCCTTTATCTTATCCACCACGTCTATTTTTGAATTATACAGATTATCAAAAACAACAACCTCGTATCCTTTCTGCAGCAGTTCCACGCACGTATGGGAACCGATGTATCCTGTACCACCCGTTACTAAAATTTTCATTTTTTTATCCACCTTTCTTTTTTCTATTTACAATTTTTCAGGGCCGCCGCCGATGTCTACCACATAAAAATCTGCGGCATACCCTATTTTTTCTTTATATATCTTACCCACATTGTGAATAAAATTCTCCACCTTATCCTCTTTCACAATGCTGACCGTGCAGCCACCGAACCCGCCGCCGGTAATTCTTGAACCGAGCACACCTTCCTGTCCCCATGCCGCTTCGGCAAGCGTATCCATTTCCACGCCAGTCACTTCATAATCTTCTGCCAGCGAGCGGTGTGATTCATTCATCAGCTTTCCAAAAGCTGTAATGTCACCCTCCTGTAATACCTGCATAGCACGTATCGTCCGCTGGTTTTCCGTCACCGCATGTCTGGCACGTCGAAGCCGCACCTCATCCTTAATCGCCACCTTGTATCTGTCAAAGAGCTCCTCTGTCAAATCCCCCAGCTCATTGATGCCAATTACCTGTTGAAGTTCTTCTTTTGCTTTCTCGCTCTCCGCCCTGCGCTCATTATATTTCGAATCTGCCAGCCCTCTTTTCTTATTACTACAGGCAATAACAATCTTCTCTCCTTTCAAATGGATTGGTACATACTGATACGACAAATCCGATGTGTCCAGAAAAATGGCATGGTCTTTTTTCCCCATTGCAATCGCAAACTGGTCCATAATACCGCAATTCACACCGTTAAAATGATTTTCTGAATACTGACCAATCAATGCCAAATCCTGATTGGAAACCTCAAAATTAAATAAGTCGCACAGAATAAATCCAGTCAGCACTTCCACCGAAGCGGAGGAAGATAGACCAGAGCCATTCGGGATTGTTCCATACAGAAGCAAATCCATCCCACAGGTAAGCTTCATCCCACGCTCATCAAACGCCCATATGACGCCTTTCGGATAATTCGTCCAGTCCGCCTTTTCCTCTGCTTTCATATTCTCCAAATCGGACATAATAACACCGGACGACTCAAAATTCGTGGAATAGAACCGTAGTTTCCTATCCTCACGTTTCCTCGCTACCCCGTAAGTTCCAAGCGTCAGGGCACACGGAAAAGCATGTCCACCGTTATAATCCGTATGGTCGCCAATCAGATTAACGCGTCCCGGGGCGAAATATACCGCTGCCCCTTCCCTGCTGCCAAATACTCTTTCAAACTCATCTAATAGCTTTTCCTTCAAGCCTGTTTCCATTTTTATGTTTATTTCCTTTCTGAAATATATTTTTATTATATCCTACCTTCCAGAGAATTCCAATGTAAATTTCTATTCTTTTCGTAAGATTTTTTACGGAATAAGAAAGAGGTACAAAATATTTTAAAAAAATCTGAGAAGTTTCCCTCTCAGATTCTCTGTACTTAATTCTTTTTCCCCATTACCTTGGCAAAACTCAAGTTATTATAAATTACTTCCGTTCCAGCCCCAGTCCTCAACCATCTGGTAGGCAATATAAATACTGGCGGCAGGAATCCCCAGTTCTTCCTCGTATATCCTGCAGAGTTCCGAAGTCATATTATCTAAAGCAGCACTGGAAACTTTTTGTCTTGCAAATACCTTAACTTCGACAAATGCCGCTTTCTCGCACTTCGCGCCTTTAAAATATAATGTATACTCATCTTCAAAGCCAAGCATCAGCCAGCCTTCACTCTTTCCCGGAATATTTTCAATCGCTTTTCCAAGCTTCTGCTTAATGGCCTCTTCCTTCTCCGGTGTTATCTTAACTGTTACCTTTGAGTTAATAAATGGCATATTTATATCCTTTCCGAAGTATCACTCCATGTTTATTTTTACGCCTCTGCCTTCTCCACTTCTACAATCGCTTCCTTTTTCATCGGAATACGGCAGTTTTTATTGCTGCCAAACTCTACAATGACAACCTCGTCTGTCATGTCAATAACCACACCATAAAAACCGCTAGTGGTCAAAATACTGTCGCCTACGCCGACAGAGGATACCAACGCCTGATGCTCCTTCTCCTGTTTCTTCTGCGGACGAATCGCAATCAGATAAAATGCTCCGATAATTACTACATAAAGTGCTATAATTCCAACTGTACCACCCATATGGGTTACCTCCTAATCAATTAAATATTTTCGCCGGACTCCATCCGTTCCAGCTTTTGTTTTTTATATTCAGAAAAATTTCCATTCTCAATGGCTTCCCGAATTTCTTCCATCATTGTATTATAAAAATAAAGATTATGCAAGACCAATAACCGAAGTCCCAGCATTTCCTTTGCTTTCAGCAGATGACGGATATACGCCCTGCTGTAGTGACGGCAAGACGGACACTGACAACCCTCCTCGATTGGACGGTCATCCAGCTCGTATTTTGCATTGAGCAGGTTCATCTTTCCGTAATTTGTATAGGCATGACCATGGCGACCGTTTCTCGCCGGATATACGCAGTCAAAAAAATCTACGCCGCGCTCCACACTCTCCAGAATGTTGGCCGGAGTTCCCACGCCCATCAGGTATACCGGCTTATCAACCGGAAGGTGAGGCACCGTCACATCCAGTATGTGGTACATTTCCTCGTGGCTCTCGCCGACAGCAAGTCCACCCAGCGCATAACCATCAAGATTCATCTCCCGTATCTGCTCAGCATGCCTGATACGGATATCCTCAAAGGTTCCGCCCTGATTGATACCAAATAACATCTGCTCTCTGTTAATCGTATCCGGCTGACGGTTCAGCCTGTCCATCTCCCTCTTGCACCGCTCCAGCCACCGGGTAGTCCGGTCAACCGAATTCTGCATATACTCGCGTGTCGCCGGATGTGGGGGACACTCGTCAAATGCCATTGCAATCGTGGACGCCAGATTTGACTGAATCTGCATACTCTCCTCCGGCCCCATGAAAATCTTCCGCCCGTCAATATGGGAATTAAAATAAACGCCTTCTTCCTTAATCCTGCGGAGCCCCGCCAGTGAAAAGACTTGAAACCCACCGGAATCCGTCAGTATCGGCCTGTCCCAGTTCATAAATTTATGGAGTCCTCCAAGCTTACGGACAATTTTGTCGCCCGGTCGTACATGGAGATGATATGTATTTGACAATTCTACCTGAGTCTTTATTTCTTTTAAATCCACCGAGGACACTGCCCCCTTGATTGCCGCTACCGTTCCTACATTCATAAAAACCGGCGTCTCAATCACTCCGTGGGGAGTCGTCAGACGTCCTCTCTTTGCCCTGCCTTCCCGGGCAAGCAGTTCATACATCCTGATTCCTCATTTCTGCGCACAAAACCACTGCTACTTTGTCACTCCAAAACCGAGAATCGTAAATTCTTTCCCCTCATTTCCCGGCTTCATCCGAAATACAACCTTATGCTCTGCACTCTCCTTTTCATCAATCAGAATCTGTGCATTACAGTGTGCCCATCCGTTATCCAATGGGTTGATACTTTTTACAAGCTTTCCATCCGTGTAGATATCTGCTGTTCCAAACTTTGAAGAACCGGAATCCTTAATCACCGCTACCAGATTACGACAGGTAATCTCCATAGTGAACTCAGCACCCTCCACCGTTCCGTCATTCATCCAGTTATCTATAAATTCGGGTGAAGCAGTCAAATCCATATCTCTCTCAACATACTGAACTTCCGTATCCTTTTTCCCAAAGCCCTTTGCATTTATCTTCGCATATTTTTCTGCGTCATTACGGTCAAAGCGCACAATGTCCTTGAATTGTATTCCATAAACCGGCTCCCTGTCAAGGGAAATATCGCTCTCTGCCATCGGCTCTTTATCCACTTCCTCAAACAAGTGCGCAATGCAGTCTCCCATAATCCGGTGTCCATCATTTGTCGGGTGATAAATATCGTAAAAGAACTGTCTCTTTGTAATAATATCGCTCTTGTCAAACTGCGGCACTACCGCATCTTTAACGCTGACCATCGGCAGTTCATATCTTTCACCGACTGGCTGAAGCCGCCCCTGCAAATTCCAATCGCTCATAAACACGGCAAAATTTAATAATACAGCAGGTTCATTTTCTGCCTCAAGCACCTTTAAAACAAGGCTCTCAAAGCTCACACCCTCTGTTTCATCTCCCTCGTCATTGACAGCATATTCGATGATGACTAAATCCGGACTGATTTCTCCATCCTTTGTCACATCCCTATCGTATCGAATCATTCCAAATTCCGAAGATGTTCCGCCGACACCTGCCTTCACATAGTGAATGTTATCACCTCCGCATGGAGAAAACATATCGCAAAATGCCTTATAGGAACGATACGCATAACACATCGTATTAATCGGCTTCGCTCCGGCTCCCTGTGTAATTGAACCACCGATATAGGCAATGGTTACTTCCTCGCCTTTCTTCGCCTTTTCAATCACTTTTTTCAGCCGGTAATTATTCCCTGTCGACACAAGGGAATCCGCAATCATTTTATTATATCCTTCCGAGCCAAACTGAACCGGAGGATCTACTTCAATTTCCGGAACTTCATATCCATCATTCAAATAAAATTTGACAGTCAATGACATATTTTTGTTTTCATCCGGAAAAATGAAATTAAAGGAGCCAAATACATCGTCCTCCTCGTTTACAGGATAAGCGTCTACTGGAATTACCAATTCTTCCCCTGTACATGGACATGTCATTTCCATAATCGTTCCCGTTGTATATTTATCGGTTTTCCCATAACACTGGAACTGAAACTCTACCGTTTTTTCCTTTTCCTCCTGCTCCTCTGCCTTCACACTGACGCCGACACTATGTACTAGCTTGCGAAATGTTTCCATTCTTGGAAGCATATTTAAGATTTCCTCATCAATATCCCCAGATGTAAATTTTACCTGGTCCACAATTCTGTCTTCCAGATATACATAATCACGGCATATGCCGTCATTTCCCCTCATCCCTGAAATTGTTTTGTCTAATACGACATACAGACATGGTCTTTTTTCAACCGGATCCTTTGGTGCTGCTGGTCCTCTCATTACTTAAAAACTCCTTACTTAAAATAAAATCTCGCAAAAAGGGCCACCCCTTATCATGCGGAAAAAATACATACTAATTATTATAATACAAAACCGCATATAAAGGTAGCCCTTTTTTATTTTTTTCGTAATTTTATAAATTTGCCTTTGTTAGCCTAACGGCATCAGGCTAGCTGATTTTACTTGTCTTAAATGCAGCAACTCTGTCTACCGGCGCTTTGCATCCCGAAAAAGCAGTAGATTCAAAAATAACATATGTATAGGAACCACTAATTGCTATTCCCTCATTCATTGGCGGCATTTTTACCACCTTTTTCTTTTTATTTTTCTTAATAACCGGAGACGATAAATTCCATGTCGGCTTATAAGTGACAAGCTGGGAAAGGAACCCGGATTTTCCTTTATCCGTCTGGCAGGAGCGGGATACAATCATTCTCCCATCGGATGTAAACGCCACTCCCTGTGTACGGTTTGGCATAAGAATACGATTCGTCTGTACGAGGGATGGGATGCCCTGTTTATTGACAATGGAATAACCGTACATATATTTCTGCACCTTCTCGTTATATGCTCCCGCCCATATTTTCCCTTTGTAATAGGAGACATAGGACACCGTATCCGGCATCGGGCAGACTGTCGTGAACCGGGTAATCTCCGTAAACGCCCTTTTACTGTTTACCGCCGCCTGTACTGTAGAAAATTTCAGACACTGCAGATTCTTTCCATAAGCAATCCACAGATTTGTCCCGTCAAAAGTAATACCGCCCACATGTCCCTTATGCGGAAGTACAATCGTAGTAATATATTTCTGCGTCTTCTTATTCATAACGTATATGACCGACTCCTGTGCCTTTGAGTAGTCATAGGCAGATATCAGAAGATAATTGCCGGCAAAGGTAATACTCTGCGGCACCATGCGCCCTGCATTAAACCCGGCTACATTTGTATTTGTCAATCCCGGCACGATAAAGCTTTTCTTGTAAGACACCTTTTTCCGGAACGCAGCATACTTTTTATACGCCTTTGACTTTTTGAATTTCTTTTTTGATTTATATAACTTTGCCGACGTGCTGGTCGCCTTTGCCTTTTTCGTCGTTGCGCTCTTGACCACCGAGGTCGACGTCAGTTCCATGCCAGACACCGTTCGAACAGAAACCACTTTTACATAATACTTTTTCTTCTGAGTCAGTCCGTCCTTCGCAAAAAAGCGTGCGTCCGCAGCAGACACTGTTCCCGCCAGTTGAAAACCGGAGGATGATTTTTTTGATATGTAAATACGAAACTGCTCTGCACCGGTTATTTTATTCCAATATACCTTGACACGTTTGTCGCCGCCCTTAAACTGTGAGATTTTTGGAATCGCCGGAGCTGTCCCATATAAGGCCGCATCCGAGCCGTCTCCCAGATTTGTGAGGTCTGCCCCATAGGCATACACGATAAAATAATAATTTCTGCCTGAACTGAGTCCTGTGACTTTATATGAAAGCGACGTCGTACTGCCCGCATAAGTATATGCGCTTTTCGTCGAGAGACGGTAGTACACGGCGTATCCGGTCGCGCCTTCTGCCTTCTTCCAGCTCAGGGTTACCTTTGTCTTGACCGCGGCAGTAGCCTTTACCCCGGTTACCTTGTCCGGCTTTGGCGCCACTGCTATGACCTCTGACATCTCGCCGGAGACATCTTTCGAAACCGCCTTTATCCAAACATAGAGTATCTGCCCCGGCTCCATATCCTGAAACGTATACTCATTCTTTTCTGTGCTTGTTTCAAGAACCGGCGTTCCATCTTTTTTCGTGGAAGTGTAAACCTCGTATTCCTCCGCTTCCTCCAGTTTGTTCCATCCGATGGTCATAGAGGTTTTTGTACCCTTTTTCATACGCACTCCCGTTACCTGTCTCGGAACAACACTGACCGTATATATTACAGACATTCCCTGATATCGCACGGATAATGTCTGACTCCCAAGCTTTGATGTGTCTGCCGCCTCTGCCAAGTCCGGCTGCGCCGTCGTTGTCGTACCGTCGCTGTAATATACAAGCAGATGAATATCAGACTGGTCAAACTTGCTGCCGAACGGAATCTCCAATGCCGTATCGGTTACCTCTATCCGCGTTATCGTTTTCTCCGCAGGCTCTGTTATCTCTGCCGCCTCTGCTCGTGTAGCAGTTATCATACCAACGCCCATGCAAAAGAGAAACAATATACCAATAATTTTTTTCTTCAATCTTCTCACCTCATTTTTCATTCGCTTTTTTTCTACCGTTTCTTACCTTACAGGAATATTTTGTCATAATTAAGGCCCACAGCGGGGGAATCTGGCTGCATACAAAAAGCGCCGGTAAAACCGACGCCTTCTAACAGGGGCACTAGGAATTGAACCCAGCTCTGGAGTTTTGGAGACTCTTATTCTACCAATGAACTATGCCCCTAAATAAGAATGTCAAACACTCTTTGTGAGTCTTTCACGCTCACTTGAACATAATACAGTTTTTTTAATCATTTGTCAAGATTTTTTCATAGATGTTTTTATCGCTGTCTTTGAATACGTTAAAAATGATACGTTCCATGCAGCCGTCGTGCTCCTCCAGAAAAGCTCTTACCGTTTCCACTGCTATTTCTGCTGCTCTATCGTTCGGAAAATGAAATTCCCCGGTTGAAATACAGCAAAATGCAACGGATTTAATTTGATGCTCCAGACAGCACTGCAGGACATTTTCATAGCAATTCCGCAAATCTCGGCAGAGCTCATCGTTCAGGCTGCCGTATACAATCGGCCCCACTGTGTGAATGACATACTCGCAGGGCAGGTTATAAGCCGAGGTCAATGTAGCTGTGCCTGTCGGTTCTTCATAATCTCTGCCGTATCTCAATTGTCTCTGTTTCATGATATCGTCACATTCCTCCCGAAGCTGCATCCCTGCCGCACTGTGAATCGCATTGTCCGCACAAACCTGAACAAATTTCGGTTCAATAAATGTGCTTTCTTCATCTTCCAATCTTTCTTGGTCAGTCTTATTATACGCCATAATTCCATGAATGGCATCAAAATCTTTTTCATCAGAGCAGATATTCCCGTTCTTCTGATAGAAATAATCAAAAGATATTTCGTCTGCCGTGCAATAAATAGGATTTGACAAAATATCTTTGATACTCAAAGACGTATGCTCTTTTCCAAATTTGGTCTTGTAGTCCTCACCGATGGTAGTAGCAGTCTTATTGATAGAACGGCATTGACGGAAAGTTTTAAAAATCTGCTGTACCATTTTCTTTTCATCGGGTATAGGCTCTAAATGAGTAATGGAAGTTTTATTTTTTCCACTACCGATAGTATTCCGTATCGCCTTAAAGCCTGTGGGCATACAGCCACCCATCCATCTGCCGTCCTTTGCAAGTTCGATTAAGTTATCCGCTATTCGTTCTGCAATAATATCCCTTTCAAATTCAGCTATGATTGCCAAAAAAGAAATCATTATCTTTGAAGTGCTGATTAGTGTATTGATATTGTTGGAACAGACCAACAACGCCACATCATGCTTATTAAAGAAATCAATCAACCGAAGCAGGTCAGATGTTTTTCTGCTGATACGGTCTAATTTATAGCACACAACCGCACGGATTTTCCCTGCTTCAATATCGTGAAGCATCCTTTGAAAATCGGGTCTGTCTGCATAATATCCGCTCAAGCCTTTATCTTCATATTCTAAAAAGCAGTAGTCCTCTGGTAAATTTAACTGGCTTCTTGCAAAGTCAGCACTCTGCTTCATCTGGATGCCTGTGCTGTCGCCCATATGCGTTAGCTTTGACTTTCTTGTATAAATAGCAACATCTCTAAGGTCAATCCCAACTCTTGGTTTTCTTCGCATATCTCTTACCTCCATTCTTTTAAAAAATTATAGCGTAGGAATTGACCTCATACAAATGTGCGAATTACGCACTTACCGTTTCCTTATACAATTCATGCCGCAGACATTTAATCTCTGCGGCACTGCAATCCCTAACATACCCTATCGCCATAGCTGCCCGTTTTTCCGAAAAGGCTTTCATTGCTGCACGGCTGTCATCATGCATATGCACAATAGCCCTCATTCCTCTGTTCCCCCGTTTTTTACTTCCTACTTTATTTTCAACCATTGGACACCTCCTTTTCAGATTCTGGCTTGGCAATCTTTACTCCAATACTGACAGCCAACGCATCATCAACTGACAACATCAAATGCTTGTCAAAAGTACCGATGTATTCTTGCAGGCGTTGTTTATCAAGCGTCCTTATCTGCTCAAGCAATATGATGGAGTCTTTTTCGAGAAATTCATATCCTTTCGCTATGACGTGGGTAGGCAGATTCGCTTTGTTGTGTTCCATGCCAGTAATCGCCGCCACAATAACCGTAGTGCTGTATCTGTTACCTTTATTGTTGGAAATGATGAGTACAGGTCTGTGTTTGCCGCCTTGTTCTGAGCCAACAATGGGATTTAATCTGGCGAAATAAATATCGCCACGTTTAATATTGTTTTTCATTATGTGATTGACCTCCTATCTTGATTTAGGCGGAAACTTCCTGCCTATGTAACAGCCAGACGCAAGGAAGTATTTAAGGTCGGGAGAACATAAAACAAGCCCTGTTCCATTGACCCAGCCTGCATCTGGCTTTATGATAAAAGGCATTTTCTATTTGTCCCCGACACCCCGAAAATGCTGATGCGTGATAACGCAAGGGAAGTCACCAAACGGTCAGCAGCGAACTGACGCCACGGGAATTGCACCCCAACTGTCGGTCTGACAGAGCCGCCCCCATTGCCTGCGGCGGACTGGTTACCGTTCGGACTGTGGCTGGACGGGAGTATCATTGTCCTCTTTGTGGGTCTTGGCGAAATCGGGAGCTGCCCGATATTTTCAGTCGGTATTTTCCGCTTGCCGCCTTTCGGCGGGTCAAGGCGTACCGCTGCACACGCTTATGCTTATTACAGCCACAAAGAGAATGTATTTGATGAATGGGTATTCGGTTTTCAAAGAGCCTCCCGTTTCCGACATAAAAGAAAACTGGGCAAGAGGTTTTTGCCCTCTCACCCAGTAGCCGATGGGAGAGTGCGATTTTGGACACTATCCCAAAAGTTTTTTAATTTTTTTCTTAAACCTGTTCAAACGCTTGTAAATGACTTCTTTGTTTAAACTTAATTCCACTGAAATTTCGGTGACCGAAAAGCCCTGCGTCCTCATCAGCAATGCTTGGAGCGTAGGCTTGTCCAACTGATGAAGCTCTTGATACAGCACTGCATTTTCAATGCTGTCCAAAAATTGCTCAACCGTTTTTACTTCGGGCTGTGCCGTGTCCTCTGCAACTTCCTCCAGATATGTACCTGCATCCTGCAATTTCTCATAGTACCGTCTGTCGGAATTGAATATCTCCCAATCATGGACATGGAGCTTTTCAATATCGTCCTCGCTGACACCCAAACTCCTAAGCTGCTTTTCCTCGGCTTCTTTCCATATACGCCATTTTCTTTCTTCTCTGGCTTTGTTGTACGCCATAATCCGTTACCTCCAATCTGAATTTTTTTGAAAATCCAGATTGAGGGGTGGAGAACGTTCCCTATGGACAAAGATGTTCCTTTTTACTTTGGCATTAAAAAAACGCATCCATATATATCTGGATACGCCTTTTTGTCTTTTTATATATTTTCCGAGTTTAATAATGGGAAATATGAAAAATAATGTCGAACGCAAAAAAAACCGCAACCCCTTTAAGAGTTGCGGCATAAGTACATTGGTATCTTTTTCTTTTTATATGTAACAAGATTTACTTTTTTCCGATAAACATAAATTCTATATCACTTCACTTTCACGGTCTTCGCTTTACTCCATGAAGAA
>DEUM01000073.1 GCA_002362575.1 Lachnoclostridium sp. UBA3262
AGAGTCAGTCACATTACACTGCGGACAACGAGTTTTGCGAAGGGCGGCGGAGTGCTTTTGTAAACAAAGGAAACAATTCATTTTTCGCGGGGAGTGATGTCCCGGCAAGAAACGGTAGGATATCCACCGCATAACCGCAGAGGACCAGGCAATTGCCTTGTGTTGAAATGGATTCGACTTGATACCGTCAGGCTGGATATGGAAAAGAAGTTTTCACTGAAAAGTGGAGACTTCTTTTTTTCTTGCTCTGCAACAAAGAACCTTTCTGTAAGATAGGTGTGTAAATCTTATTTTTCAAGAAACATTAAATGCCCATAAAAAATATTTTAAACAAATCTTCCAATTTTTACAAGAAAAACAGACACATTTAAGTAAACCCAGATAATATTTCCGGCTGTCCGGGAAGGTGGATGACCGGTGTATTATAAATATTAAAACTATAGGAGGTAAAAGTTTTGAAAAAGAATCACAAAAAAACATTGTTCACGCGGATTGTGACTTTTACACTGGCATTGGCTATGGCACTTAGTTCCTGCCTGATTTCCGGCAACAGTGCAGATGCCAAGAAAAAAGTAAAAGTAACAAAGGTGAAAATCAACACAGGTAAATTGCTCGTTCTGAAAAAAGGTCAGAAAAAGAAACTGAGCGTTACCGTGTCGCCGAAAAAAGCAAAGAACAAAAAGGTGACTTACAAATCCAGCAACAAAAAGGTTGCTAAAGTTTCCAAGAAGGGTGTGGTAAAAGCAGTCGGTAAAAAGGGAACTGCAAAAATCACAGTAAGAAGTAAGTCAAACAAGAAGAAAAAAGCAACAATCAAGGTAAAGATTGGTAAGCCGATTAAGAGTATTATGATGACTGGTACGAAGACCAGACAGGAATTTTACTATTCGAAGGTTACCAACACAGACAAGACGAGTGCAAACTACGGCAAGGTTTCTTATGTTAGAAACAGCAGATGGGTGAATAAAGGTACGGTATTCAGCAAGAAAAAATCTGCCTCCATTACAATGGAACTGGGAATGGATAAGGTTTCCCTGAAAGCTGCGTTCTCTCCAAAGAAGCCTACTTATAAAAAGCTGTCTTATACGTCGAGCAAGCCTACTGTTGCCAGTGTAGTAGCCGGTACGATTGTCACAAGAAAAGCCGGAACTACGACAATCACAGTAAAGGCTAAAGACGGAAGTGGAAAGAAAGCGAAAATTAAGGTTACCGTTAAGCCAATGGGAAATTATAACACGCCGAAGCCTTCTGTCAAAGATATTTCAACGGATGATTTACAGATGATTGAGAACTTTGAGGGACAGATGGTTGGTAAAAAGTGGGATAAATATACGGCAGCAGGACGTGATGTCGCAAAAGACGGTGACGTTATGGAGGTTGTAAAAGATCCGGAGAATGCTTCAAATAAATGTCTGAAGGTAACACCTCAGGGTTACGACTTTGCCCCTGTATTGAGCTTTGACCTTCCGGCGGGCAAGACACTTGACAACTACAGTGGTGTATATGTAAAGGTCCGTGTTGTGGCAGGTGCTACGTCTGACTTTACTTACAAACAGGTCAGCGCATATTTTGCACCAAAAGGTACACTGGATTATCACTATGCGTTTATGACAAATGAGGATTCTCAGAATAATGCAGCAGCAGATGCTAAGAAATACTTTAATTTCTGGGCTGACAGGACGATGGCAATCGGCGACAGCAACCTTGAAGATCCGAAGGGCGGCGCACTGAATAACATGCCTACCGAGACATCAAAGGGTGAGTCCGAAGGATTCAAACATTATGAGGATGATCCGAAGGTTGGATTCTCTGCCCGTACATTAGAGTTTACAAAGTATCTGACAGATGATTTGAAGAAGCTGTCCTCATTGGATCTGGTTGTTGGTTCCAGCTATAAGAAACCAAACACTACCAGTGATGACGATAAGGTTACATGGTATATTGATGACATTGCATTGATTAAGAAACCGGAAACTCAGGTTAAGGTAACTAAGATTGATGTAGCCGGACAGGATACTGTCACAATCGGTAAGACGGCTGAGTACAGTGCAACAGTGACACCGGCAAATGCAACAGAGAAGGGTGTTGACTGGAGCGTATCTGATACGACCAAAGCTACGATTGACAAAGAGACAGGTGTACTGACTGCTGTTTCAGAGGGTGTGATAAATGTCGTTGCTACGGCGAAGGATGGAAGTAAGGTAAGCGGTAAGAAGACCGTTACGATTCAGAAAGCTGCCGCTGTTACCGGAGATTACACAGTAGATGTATCAAAGGTAGCAGAAACGGTTGATTCTACGACAACCGGAATCGCTTCTCTGACAAAGGACGGCGATGACTATGTAAGCCCTGCGATATCCAATAATGCGAAATACTTCATTGACTTAGGTGAGACAATGGATTTGAGCGGCTATACTTCTATGCGTGTCGTATTTAAGTCCAAAGGCGGACTGCAGTTTGCTTTGTGGGCAGATGACTTTGACATCACAGCAGAAAAGTGGTGGGATAACAATAAGGTAGCAACTTACAGCTCAGATAATGGTACGGCAAGTGACCATGATGATGGTTCTGAATACAAGACACAGGATATGAAGCTGACCGGTGATGTATCGAAAATTCGCTATGTGTCTGTCGGAACAAACAAAGGATTTGACGGAGGTGCAGACAGTACATTTGCCATTAAGTCGATTACCTTTGTGGCTCCGGTAGCAGGTGCTAAGGATATGCTGGATGACTATACAATCACATATCCGGTAGATGAGAACTTTACTGATGCAGCTACGGCAAAGCTTGGCTGGTCAAACTGGGATGCAGAAGGCAAAAACTATTTAGCACTTTCATCTAAAGACGCTGGTGTAACATTTACGGCAGCAGCAGGAAGTGAAGCAGCTTATGCGACAGTACCGGCAAGTGAATGGAATGGTATTGCACTTCCACTGGACAACCGAACTGGTGAAGCTGCAAAAGATTTCTATGTGGAAGCGACAGTAAAGGCAACCGGCGATGAGCTTGGAAAGGTTGGATTCTCTGGAAGTAATACAGTGGCAGATAGTAAATTTTATCCGGGAAATCTAATGAAAGAATATGGTAGTGATTACTATCTCCAAAGAAATGTGGATTCCGAATGGCAGACGATTAAGGCAAAAATCACTGTACCTGCTAAAAAGTTTGGAGAGACCAGACTGAAGGGAACAAAGACAAGCGGATTCCTTGTAAAGAGTGTAAAGATTGAGGAATTTTCAGCACAGGATTTGACTATGACAGAGGAACCGAAACCGGCTGATGAAGCTATTAGTGGAACTTATGCAGTGGATATAACAAAGCTGAACGGACAGGGAAAAGGTGGAACTTATGATGCGGATGCTAAGGTCATGAAAATTACGGCAGGTGAACTGGGGCTGGATTTGCCGAAAGAAGTAGCGGCAGGACAGACAGTAGTGGTAACATTGACAGGAACAAATAAGGCAGACGACGCCCAGACGGTAAGCGCTTTTCTGTCAACGGCAGACGCTGCAGAAAATGGAAATGTGGCAACAGCAGACAAGACCGTGGCAAAAGATGCTACAGAGACACTGAGCTTTACACTTACCCCTGAGACAGCGACTTCCACGATTCTGATTAAGGGACCGTCAGAAGCAAGCTTGGTAAACTTTGAGGTATCTTCAGTAACGATTCGTTATATTGCAAAAGATAACGTGGATATTACAAAGCTGAACGGACAGGGAAAAGGTGGAACTTATAATACAGACACCAAGATTATGACAATGACAAATGGCGAACTGGGACTGGATTTGCCAAAGGAAGTAGCGGCAGGCCAGACAGTAGTGGTAACATTGACAGGAACAAATAAGGCAGAAGATGCCCAGACGGTAAGAGCCTTTCTGTCAAAAGCAGACGCCGGGGCAAATGGAAATGTGGCAACAGCAGACAAGACAGTGGCAAAAGATGCGACAGAGACACTGAGCTTTACGCTTACCCCTGAGGCAGCGACTTCCACGATTCTGATCAAGGGACCGGCAGAAGGAAGTTTGGTAAACTTTGAGGTATCCGCAGTAACGATTGAATATGTCGGAACCTATGCAGTGGATATCACAAAGCTGAACGGACAGGGAAATGGTGGAACATATAATGCAGACACCAAGATTATGACAATGACAAATGGCGAACTGGGACTGGATTTGCCGAAGGAAGTAGCGGCAGGCCAGACAGTAGTGGTAACATTAACAGGAACAAATAAGGCAGAAGATGCCCAGACGGTAAGAGCCTTTCTGTCAACAGCAGATGCTGGAGCAAATGGAAATGTGGTAACAGCAGATAAGACAGTGGCAAAAGATGCGACAGAGACACTGAGCTTTACCCTTACTCCTGAGACAGCAACCTCGACGATTCTGATCAAGGGACCGGCAGAAGGAAGTTTGGTAAACTTTGAAGTATCTTCGGTAACTCTTGAATTTTAATTGTTTCTTGAGTGAGAAGTAAGAATCAATACGGGAAGAACTGTCAGAGGTCTTCCCGTATTTTTAAAAGATAAGTATTTGACGATGAAATAAAAGTAAGGAGGAATTATACTATGAAGCGTCAAATTGCGTTTTTTACGGCATGTGCTCTGTCATTTAGCATAATATTGCCGGGAATGACAGATACAGCGAGTGCAAAAGTAAAAAAGCCAAAACTGAAAAAGAGTAAGATTTCGGTTGAAAAAATAAAAAGGCTAAAATTACAATCAAAGGAAAGAAAATCAAAAAGACCAAGTGGTCGATAAAGAGCAAAAAGATTGCGACACTTTCTAAGAAGAAAAAGACAAGTGTAGTAGTCAAAGGAAAGAAAGCGGGAAAGAAGACGACCGTAACGGCTAAGGTAACGGTAAAGGGAAGAAAGAGGCCGTATAGTTTAAAGTGTAAGGTGACGGTAGTCAAAGCGAAGCCGGCGCCAACACCTACGCCAACGGTAAAACCTACCGTAAAGCCAAGTGTAAAACCGACGGATAAAGCGCCGGATACGGGTAAACCGGTGACGCCGAACACGGAGAAACCTCCGGTCAGAGACATCTCCGCTTATGAGAAGGCGGATGTCATCAGCAACACATTTGACGAAAACTGGGAGCCTTTTGTGACACGAAAGAATGAAGACCAGAAGGTAAGCTTTTCTCTGACCGATGACGCAAAATTTGCCGGAAAGGCATTGAAGGTCAGCGGGCGTGAGAGGATGTGGAACGGTGCATTTCTGGAGCTGACAGATATTGTTGTTGCCAATGCTACTTACCATGTAGAGTTCTGGGTAAAGCAGGAGCTGAACGCAAAAAGGCTGCCGGACATTTTCTACTGTACGACAGAGACGGCTGCTGTACCGGCTGCGGAAGCCACAGACGACGATAAGACATGGACGTATCTGATTGACGCGGGAACAAAGGTCGACAGAGAGGGTACATGGGTAAAGGTGGAAGGAAACTTCAGTGTGCCGGCAAGCTCTAAGCACTTTGGACTGTGCTTTGAGACAAAAGGATATCTGAATAACTTCTTCCTTGATGAATTTCATCTGGATTTAGTGTCCGCCCCGGCGCCGAAAATAGACTTGACCGGACTGCATGAGCTTTACAAGGATAAATTTATCATTGGTAATGCAGTTGGCAAAACAGAGCTACAGGATGCAGAGACAGTGGCATATGTGAAAAACATGTATGGAAGTATCACGATGGGCAATGAGATGAAGCCGGATGCGATCATGTCATCTACTTTGATTGACAAGACTTCGGATACCGCTAAGGATTATGTGATTCCAGCGGGGTATACGGACGATAAGGTTCCGACGCTGAACTTTACGGATACTGATTTTGCACTGAAGACGGCATCTGAAAATGGTCTGAAGCTGCGTGTTCATACACTGCTATGGCATCAGCAGACTCCGTCATGGTTCTTTAAGGAGGGCTATTCGGACAGTGGTGCGCTGGTAAGCAAAGAGGTTATGGATAAACGTCTGGAGTTCTATGTGAAGTCCGTGATGAAGCATATTCTGTCCAGCCAGTATGCCGATGGCGTGTATGCAGTGGATGTTGTCAATGAATATTTCCATAGCAACGGCGCGGAAAATGCAGAGAAGTATAAAACCTACTGGCAGAAGATTTATGGGGTTACATCGACAGGCACCGGCGAAAATATGACAAATACGGAGCCTCCGTATGTAAAGGCAG
The DNA here is from genome assembly GCA_002362575.1 of Lachnoclostridium sp. UBA3262. Classification (GTDB taxonomy): domain Bacteria; phylum Bacillota; class Clostridia; order Lachnospirales; family Lachnospiraceae; genus Eubacterium_F. The sequence goes on from DEUM01000073.1 coordinate 6,188, forward strand.
CTTTTGTATATGCGTATGACGTAGTGAAAGAGTACAGTAAGACCGATACGGTTAAGCTGTATTATAATGATTTTAATACTTATATCGGTAACTGTGCGGATAATATGATTAAGATGGTGAACTGGATCAATACAAACGGCGATGGTAACACGGATGGAAAGATTTGTGCCGGAGTCGGTATGCAGTCCCACTTAGATACCGCTTATCCGACCTTCGATGCCTATAAGACGGCACTGGAGAAGTTCGCAGCAGCCGGATTTGACATTCAGATTACCGAGCTGGATATTACCATGGGGCAGACGTCCACGGCGGCAGGCAAGCTGACCGCTGAGGCGAAGGCGAAGCTTCTGGCACAGCAGACAGAGTATTATGAGAAGTTAATGAATCTGTATCTGGAGCATAAGGATTCCATTTCGGCTGTAGTATTCTGGGGATTATCCAGTCAGGGTTCATGGAGAGCGTGGGGAGATCCTTGCATCTTTGGCCTGAAGGGTATGTATGATGTGAAAGATTCGTATAAGAAAATGGTAGAACTGGGAGGGGGGACATTCCCGCCTGCCGGCTCGAAGTAAGCAAAAATTATTTGAATATTAAAGTTTGATAGTATTGAAAAAATGTTGCAGAAATGTTATGATTTTTGCAACATTTTTTTGCTCTTAATCGTTTTATAATTGTAGTGCTAAATATTTTAAATGGAGATAGAAAGAGGGGATTCTCATGAAAAAAATAATGACACTTTTATTTCTTAGCATCGGTATTTTTTTAGCAGGCGCAGCTCATGTCGACGCAGCAACTGCAAACGCTGTGGAAATCAATGCAGGCACGTTTCCGGATAACATTCTGAGAGCTTATGTGCTGGAGAATATTGATACAAATAAGGATAAAATTCTGCAAAAAGAGGAAGCGGCGGCAGTTACAAAACTATCGTTTCAGAAATTTATGGAGCCGGATGATTGGGATGACGAAGAAGAAGGGGAGTATCCGCATTACACAAAAGAGGATTTTACGTTTGATTGCAAAGGACTGGAACGCTTTACAAACCTAATTACGCTGGAAATCAATCTGAATGGAGGCGTGACAGATGACAATGTAGAGTATCCGGTCAAAGTCATCAACGAGAATTTTTTATACCGTCTCAAAAACCTGAAGCATCTGGATATTTGCGAGATGAATTTAAAAAGCTTTGACTGTTCAAAGTTTCCAAAACTTGAAAGTTTGGATCTCGCTCGTTTTCAAGAACTGGAGAAAATAACTTTTAAGGGAAATAATAGTTTGAAGGAGTTGTGGCTTAGTGATTCTCTAAAATTAAGCAAAGTAGATGTATCTTCACTTGGGAAATTAACAAATTTGAGACTACAGGCTCTTGACAACATTAAGGAAGTTCAATTTGGTAAGAAAAATAAAGCGCTAAAAGAACTTTGGATTGACCATTATTCAAATGAATACTGCAAGAAGTTGAAATCTTTAAATCTGAGTAAACTAACGGGCTTGAAAAAGCTGGGTGTGGAATATGTAAAGAATTTAAAGAGATTGGATACATCGCGTAATAAAAATCTTCGTTATGTTTATGTGGCGGAGTGCAGTAAAATTAAGAAATTTACACCGAAGAAAAATAAAAAGCTGACAGAGGTAAGTATATCGGACTGCAAAAGTTTTAAGACGCTTGATTTGAGTGCTAATCACAAACTGAGCTGGCTGCAGTTGGAAGGAAAGCAGATCAAAACAATTCGTTTGAGTAAGAAAAATAAACTTTCATATTTCCGCTATGCGAATGCAGGACTGAAAAAGTTTAATGTGAAGAATATCAATGTTAAGACACTGAAGGACTTGCAGCTTTATGGAAATAAGTTGAAAAAAGTAAATGTGTCGAAATACAAAAAGCTTCAAAGTCTTGATGTGGATCAAGGTGTCAAAGTAATTGGCAGAAGAAAGAAAACAAGTGTATACCGCTAATGTATAAAAAATTGTTGACAAATTAACGAAAATTGAACAAAGGCAATAATCAGAAAGTGGGGGTTGAGATAAATCCTCGTTGATTATACTTAGCATACAATAAGGAGGTTATCATGTCAGAAAGGAAGGCATATTAACATTGGTTGACGCAAAAAGCGGAAGAAGCAGGAGTTAATTTTACGATATTCCTTGTTTCACAAAGAAATTAAGCGATATGATGAAAGAAGTTATAGAATAATATTGAAGTGTATGGTATACTGTTTATGTGGCTTGGAACGGCGAGTATGAATTTGAGAGGAGATTAACAATGGAAAAGGTAATTGCAATCATAATCTGCTTTGCACTTTCGATGTCATTAACAGGTTGCGAGAAGGCGCCTGTATCCGAGAGTAGTGAACCATCAAGCTCTAGGCGTGTAATCAAATGGTTTGATTGCCTTAACGGTGATGAAATGGTTTGGGACGACATCCGAGAGTATAATATAGACGAATTTTCAGGAGTTACTTTCCGTTGGCATGGTGATTATTTGGAAGCTGTGACAGATGAGGAAACCGTTACACTTTATACTGGAATGCCAATATGGAGCGTCTATTTCTATGACTTGACTGGGGATGGCAATCCAGAAATATGTTCAACAATAAGCTTTGGTTCAGGAATGGTAGATAATCGAATCATTGTTTACGATTATGTCGGCGGTGCAAGTTATGAACTTTCGGATCGATGCAATTTTGACTATGTTCTCAATATACAAGGGGATTCTCTTATTGTTGAAAAGCGTGCATATATGCAAGATGAAATTATTGAATCAGGAGAACTGGTATTTTTGGATGATACAATTCAGATAAAAGCAGAAGGATAAATTCCGGTTTGTGGTATGTTATAAATCAAATGGAATGGGGTGTGATATGAGTAAAATAATTGTAAAAGAAACTCAGATTAATGTAATGCGAATAAACGAAGAAGACTACATATGCCTGACTGATTTCTAATTATGGCGAATTCGCCACAATTAGAAATCAGTCAGGTCTTAATAGTTTTAAGATTAGTGTTAAGGAATTTGTAGCAAAAACGAATGCTATATGTATTTAAGCTAAAGCAGGAAGGTATGGCGGCACATATGCGCATAAAGATATTGCTTTTGAATTTGCAATGTGGATTAGCCCGGAATTCAAAATTTATATTTTCATGTTAAAATGCAGAAACTCAAGAAAAAATTGTTGACAGGAAGAAATATAGTATGCTACAATGTTAGGCAAAGCAATGAAGGAACCGAATGTTTATGCAGTGACTTTACGACAGGGAGGAACGCCATCGACTGAAAACGTTCCATGGAAGCGGTAAGCAGGAGAACATTCCGGAGCTGATAAGTTGAAAGCTTTTGAACATGGTAAATAAGCTTATCCGGCTGACATCGTTATATGTCATTATGAGAGGAGATACAACGGGGTGTCTCAACGCGGGTGGTACCGCGGGTTTATTCATAATACGAAATTTGCCCGTCCCAGAAAAAACAGGAATGTTTTTTCTGGGACTTTTTGTTGTGGAAGTGCGAAGCACGGAGCAATCGGCTTTCACAACATTTGTGAAAGCAAGGAGGAATGAACATGGATTTTTTAACAGGCAAGACAGAGAAGAAAACACTTGATATCTCCGAAATTCTCTTAGGAGATTATGAAGGAGAAGAAGTTCGGATAAATGGGGCAATCCATAAAATCAGAGATATGGGTGATATGGCATTTATTGTCCTGCGAAAGAGAGAAGGGCTTGTGCAGACTGTCTATGAGGAAGGGCTGACGAATATAAGCATAAAGGATTTACACGAGGAAGATACCGTTGAAGTAAGTGGCGTGGTTGCCAAGGAGGAGCGTGCCCCGCAGGGCTTTGAGATACGGCTTCGCGAGGTAAAAGTCCTTTCCCAGCCGACAGAAGCGATGCCGATCGCAGTAAACAAGTGGAAGTTGAATACCTCCTTGGAGGCAAAGCTGGATTACCGTCCGCTGACACTCCGCAATGTCAGGGAACGTGCCAAGTTCCGCATACAGGAGGGGATTGTGAGAGGATTCCGTGATTTTCTGCAACAAAAAGGATTTACAGAAATCCATTCCCCGAAAATCGGGGCGCGTGGAGCTGAGGGCGGGGCAAACCTGTTCCGGCTGGAATATTTTCACAAGCACGCTGTGCTGGCTCAGAGTCCCCAGTTTTACAAACAGATGATGGTAGGGGTGTTTGACAGAGTGTTTGAGGCGGCGCCGGTGTTCCGGGCGGAGAAGCATAACACGAAGCGGCATTTGAACGAATATACGTCACTGGACTTTGAGATGGGATACATCGACAGCTTTCAGGATATTATGGAAATGGAAACTGGATTTTTGCAGTATACAATGAAGCTTTTAGAAAAAGATTATGAAAAAGAGCTACAGCTGCTCGGTGTGACACTGCCGAAGACAGACCGGATTCCACAGGTACGGTTTGATGAAGCGAAAAAGTTAGTGGCAGAAAAGTATGACCATGTGATTCGCAATCCGTATGACCTTGAGCCAGAAGAAGAAGTGCTGATTGGGAGATATTTTAAAGAGGAAATGGATGCGGACTTTGTATTTGTCACCCATTATCCATCGAAAAAAAGACCTTTTTATGCAATGGATGATCCGGATGATGCGACCTTTACACTGAGCTTTGACTTGTTGTTCCACGGACTGGAAATCACGACTGGCGGACAGCGTATACACGACTACCAGATGCTTACGGATAAGCTGGCAGAAAGGGGCATGACTGATGAGGGAATGGAGCAATATATGATGATATTCAAACACGGTATGCCGCCGCACGGAGGATTGGGAATCGGTCTGGAGCGGCTGACAATGAAGCTGCTCGGTGAGGACAATGTGCGCGAGACGACATTGTTCCCAAGAGATATAAATCGACTGGAACCATAGTTTATTTAGAGTTTAGAAGGAGGATTGAGAATATGGCAAATATTATTTCGGATGAGACAATCGAGTATGTTGGGATTCTGGCAAAGCTGGAATTATCAGATGAAGAAAAAAAGCAGGCGAAAAAGGATATGGGAAGCATGCTGGACTATATTGATAAATTAAATGAACTGGATACAGAAGGGGTGGAACCGATGTCCCATGTGTTCCCGGTACAGAATGTCTTTCGCGAGGATGAGGTAACAAATGGGGATGACAGAGAGAATATGCTCGCCAATGCACCGGAGAAAAAGGAAGGAACGTATATGGTGCCAAAAACATTTGCATAGCTACCGTTTCGGCGGAGAAAGGAATGAAATTATGGATTTGATGAGTTTAACAGCCGTAGAACTTGGAAAGAAAATTAAGTCCGGTGAAGTGACGGCGGTAGAGGCGGCGAAGGCGGCGCTGGATAAAATAAAGGAGATGGATGACCGAATAAACAGTTATGTAACGGTGCTGGACGAGGATGTCATTCTGGCACGGGCGTCAGAAGTTCAGAAGCAGATAGAGGCAGGGACACTGACCGGAGCGCTCGCGGGTGTTCCGGTTGCCATAAAGGATAATATGTGTACGGAAGGGATTCGGACGACATGCAGCTCCAAAATGCTGGAACACTTTAAGCCGACATTTTCTTCGGAGGCGGTGCGGAATCTGGAGAAGGCAGGAGCGGTTATGATTGGGAAGACAAATATGGATGAATTTGCCATGGGAAGTACCACAGAGACGTCGGCATACGGCGAGACGAGGAATCCTTATAATAAAGAACATGTTCCGGGCGGCTCCTCCGGGGGTTCGTGTGCGGCGGTAGCGGCAGAGGAGTGTTCGTTTGCACTTGGTTCGGACACGGGAGGTTCGATTCGCCAGCCAAGTTCATTTTGCGGTGTTACGGGGATGAAGCCAACGTATGGCACGGTGTCCCGTTATGGACTGATTGCGTATGGTTCTTCACTAGACCAGATAGGGCCGATTGCAAAGGATGTGACAGACTGCGCTGCCATTTTAGAAATTATTTCTTCCTACGATAAAAAGGACAGCACCTCCGTAAAGAGGGAGGACACGGATTTTACTTCTGCTCTGACAGAGGATGTAAAGGGAATGAAGATTGGCGTTCCAAGAGATTATTTTGGCGAGGGACTGGATGTGCAGGTAAAGGATGCCATTATGAAGGCGGCAAAGGTGCTTGAGAGCAAAGGAGCAGTTTTGGAGGAGTTTGATTTGAGTCTGGTCGAGTATGCCATCCCTGCTTATTATGTCATTGCCTCGGCTGAGGCAAGTTCCAATCTTTCCCGTTTTGACGGTGTGAAGTACGGCTACCGGACAGACGAATACGAGGGACTTCACAATATGTATAAGAAAACCCGTTCCGAGGGCTTCGGAGCAGAGGTGAAGCGGAGAATCATGCTTGGCTCGTTTGTGCTGAGCAGTGGGTATTATGATGCATATTATCTGAAGGCACTGAGGACAAAAGCTTTGATAAAAAAAGCATTCGACAAGGCGTTTGAAAAATACGATGTGATTCTCTCCCCGGCGGCCCCGACGACGGCGCCAAAGCTCGGAGAGAGCCTGAGCGATCCAATCAAAATGTATCTTGGCGATATTTACACAATATCTGTAAATCTGGCGGGACTGCCGGGCATTACGCTGCCTTGTGGAATGGATGACAGAGGACTTCCAATCGGCGTTCAGTTAATCGGCGACTGTTTTCAGGAAAAAAAGATTATCCGGGCTGCTTACAGCTATGAGTGCAGCAGAGGGGAATGGAGGAGATAAGTATGGCGAAACAATATGAAACTGTGATTGGACTTGAGGTTCATGTCGAGCTCGCGACAAAGACAAAGATTTTCTGTGGCTGTTCTACTGAATTTGGAGGTGCGCCGAATACTCATACCTGTCCGGTCTGCACTGGGATGCCGGGCTCGCTTCCTGTGCTGAATAAGCAGGTTGTAGAGTATGCGATGGCGGTAGGGCTGGCACTGAACTGTAAAATTAACCAGTATTGCAAATTTGACAGAAAGAATTATTTTTATCCGGATAACCCGCAGAACTACCAGATTTCACAATTGTATCTCCCGATTTGTATAAACGGTGAGGTTGAAATTGAGGCAGCGGGAGGAAAGAAAAAGATTGGCATACATGAGATTCATATGGAGGAGGACGCTGGAAAGCTCGTTCATGACGACTGGGCGGACTGCTCGCTCGTAGATTATAACCGTTCCGGTGTGCCTCTTATTGAGATCGTGTCAGAGCCGGATATGAGGAGCGCCGAGGAGGTCATCGCCTATCTCGAAAAGCTCCGCATGACCATCCAGTATCTGGGTGCATCGGACTGCAAGCTGAACGAGGGCTCTATGCGCGCTGATGTAAACCTCTCGGTACGCGAGGTAGGGGCAGAAAAATATGGAACCCGGACAGAGATGAAGAACCTGAACTCCTTTAAGGCAATTGCGAGGGCGATAGAGGGTGAGCGTGAGCGGCAAATCGAGCTTTTGGAAGATGGCGGGGAGGTTATACAGGAAACCAGACGCTGGGATGACAATAAGGAATATTCTTATGCGATGCGCTCCAAGGAGGATGCACAGGATTATCGGTATTTTCCGGATCCGGATTTGGTTCCCGTCGTTATCAGTGATGAATGGCTGAAAAAGGTTAAGGATAGCGAGCCGGAATTTCAGGAGGAAAAGGCAGAGCGGTATAAGAGGGAGTACGGGATTCCAGATTATGATATCTCGATTATTACAGCAAGTAAAAGAATGGCAGATATTTTTGAGGAAACGGTTGCGATTTGCCATCAGCCGAAAAAGGTGTCAAACTGGCTTATGGTGGAGACTATGCGTCTTTTGAAGGAAAAAGGCATGGAGCCGGAGGATATTACCTTTTCCCCGAAAAACCTTGCGGTGTTGATTGAAATGACGGAAAAAGGAACGGTAAACTCAACGGTTGCAAAAGAAATTTTTGAAAAAATTTTTGAAGAAAATATTGACGTGGAGAAGTTTGTGTTGGATAATGGACTTGGGACTGTGCAAGATGAAACAGCCCTGCGGGAAACGATTGAAAAGGTCGTAGAGGATAATCCCCAGTCTGTGGAGGATTACTGTGCCGGAAAGAAAAAAGCGATTGGTTTTCTGGTGGGACAGACGATGAAGGCAACGCAGGGAAAAGCAGATCCAGGAATGGTAAATAAAATATTACAGGAACTGTTAATGGAAAGGGTTAGGTGAATTTCATGATTGAGATGAGAAGGGAAAAGCGCTGGCCGGCAAAACTGGAGTTAGAGATTACGACATTATTTAAACAGGATAATGTAAGGGTTGAAAATATCAATGCACCGATTGAAGTGATTGATGTGTCGAAAGCGGGAATTGGCTTTCGGACAAAAAGCACACTTCCGATTGGGTATTATTTTAATGCCAGACTGGTACTTTCCGGAACCGATGCATTAAATTGTGTAGTTCGTATTATCCGCCAGCAAAAACGGGAAGATGATTTTGTGTACGGATGCGAGATTGTAGGAACAGCTTCCATTATGGACTATGTGATTAACGATTATGCAGCTTCTTTAGAAAATAAGATTTAATTGAGGAAAAATACAGGATTGCAATCAAAAGAGCTGTCACAAACAAAAGTAAGCCGGTTGTAAAGCCCGGTGATATATAAGTAAATTTAATTTCATGTTCTCCCGGAGCAGCCGTGAATGTCATAAAGGTATCGGCAAAGACTTCGGGAGTTACTTTTTCTCCGTCAATGGTTATCGTCCAGCCGGAGTCGTAAGGAATAGAGGTGAGGATTTTCTGTTTATCTGGTACATTGATTGTACCAGATAGATTTCCACCGGTATGTTTTTCTATTTTCATTTCATTTTGCTTTAAATCCTTCAGTGCGGATTTCAGCGGATCGGTGTGCAGTTGGGCAATGACGGTGTAGTCTGCGGAGGCCGGCTCACTTGGGTTAACGGTTACCGTTACTTCCTGCCCGGCGGAAAATGTGCCAAGGTACAGAGAACAGTTTGTCTCTGTTGAAAAATAATTGCCCACCCAGTTGTCATTTACATAGACGTCTGCCCATGAAGCGTTAGAAGAACTCATATACAAATAGATTGGATTTTCGGAATCCGCTGTAAAGCGGTAACTCCAGCCATTGTCAGTAGTTTTTTCTGCATAGTTGTATTCTGTGAAAAGGGCAGTGTCTGTCCCTGTAATTTCGCTAAAAAGAGTGTTCTGGTTTTCAAAAGGATTTGACGCAGTCAGATTTGGGTTCAATGTGCGGACCGGAGCGCTGTAAGCGATGGCGAGGGCATTGCTATTTTTATAGGATACTGCACCCAGTGGAGTTTCCGATATTTTTTCATATCCGCTTGGCGCTGGTTTGTCATTTACCACATATTTTACGGCAAACAGGCTGTCAAGCATAAGGTTTGAACCATAGCCGGAATTCCATAGATGGGCTTGGGCAATTCCAAGCTTTGGTGTTAAGTTGTTCACGGCAGCATTGAAAGTGGACGAGTAGTGTGTCATCCCATTATAGCCAAGGAGCATAGCGTCGTTTTTGGAAAATTCATAGCCCTGATTGATACGGTAAAATCCGTTGTCCTTTGACTTGATGTCATCGACAAGAGGTTTTGTTTTATCTATGAAGTCCTCATAATCCTGCGTCTCAACGTAGTGAAATTCATTGTCAAGCCCGGCAAGAAGAACATTACCATTGTGTCCCATCTCCAGCGAGGTAACTAGTACCAGTATGGTGGCGAGGGAAGCTATGCGCCATTTTTTGGATATTATTTTATCCTGTAAGAAATGATTCTGTGAAAGTACACAGTACGCCCGTACCGCCATATACAGGATAAAGAAGCTGAATACGAAAGCATAACGATAAGGGAACCAGTTCGGATACTGGAAACCGTGCCATGCGATATCCCACTCAGTAAAATAGAAGCTAAGTGCTAAAAATAGTATAATGACGGCAGCACCAATTTTTTCCCGAATGGAAATTTTGCGCAGGAAGAAGAAAACAACAGCAAGGAGCAGTGCCAGATATCCACAGTAAATAGCGGGAAGTCCGGCATTTGTTATGCTGTCATAGACGCCGTTAGTCAGCTTGCCAAACAGGTCGGTAATGCTTTCAAAATTTGTCGTGACGTCTGGTCTGTAATTCTGGAAGGATAATTTCCCCTGAATCAGATCCCGGGCAACAGGAAGCAGTATCGGGGCGCTAAGACCGAGGGAGAGGAAGGTCATTCCCGTAAAACGAAGAATCCGTATTCCGCATGCCTTCCCGCCTGTCTCAGCACTTCCTTTTTTATATTCACAGAGAAGACGGTATAGAAAGTAAACTGCTGTAAAAATCCCTACCATGTAGCCGGTGTAATAGTTGCATATAAACAGTGCCGCCAGTGCCAGCATATAGTGCAGACCCTTTCTGCCATCCAGTATTTTCTCCACGCCGAGAAGAATGGCAGGGAGAAGGAGGACGCCGTCAAGCCACATCGGACAGAGGGAGTATACCATATTATAGGAAAGCATGGCATAGCAGACAGAAAAAACAAGAAGCAGTGCATTGGTTTCTGAATGGGAACGTTTCCAGATATAGTTACTGTATATAGAAAAGCTCAGACCACACAGGCCGAGTTTTAAAAGAGTCAGTACCAAAATAGCCGCAGCCATATTTTTTAATGAAAAAAATATGGTAATAAAAGAGAGAGGGCTTGCCATATAGTAGGCAAAAAGCCCCATATAGTTACCGCCCATGGAGCGCGACCATGAAAAGAACAGGGAACTGTCCCCGGAAAAAATATTGCGCAGGGAGGCAAAAAATTCTAGATACTGATCCCTCATATCCATTATAAACATGGTCTTACTGCCAAAGGGATAGAATCCGCCTATGTTTAAAACGACAAGCATAATCAGAACCGGCAGTGCAAATGCCAGTATATAAAGTAGGGATTCGTATTTTGAAAGGATAGTTTTTTCCTGTTTTATTTGTTTTTTCATGTTTTTATTCCTTTTCTCTTATAATATAAATCGGGCGGCGCTTTGTCTCCAAATATGTCCTTGAAAGGTACATGCCGACGATTCCAATACACAAAAGCTGTATTCCGCTTAACAGTGTAATAATGCAGATGGTACTTGGCCAGCCCGACACCGGATCGCCAAACAGCAGGGCGCGGAAAAAGATAAATAATACCCCGATAAAGGAAAGCAGACAAAAAAGGAAGCCAATCAGAGAGGCGATAGAAAGAGGAGTAGTAGAGAAAGCTACAATTCCCTCAATGGAGTATCGGAACAGCTTCCAGAAACTCCATTTTGTCTCTCCGACACAGCGTTCCACATTTTCAAAAGTGAGCCATTTGGTCTGAAAGCCTACCCAGCCAAAAATACCTTTTGAAAAGCGGTTATATTCTCCCAGCTCGAGAATACTATCTGCGACCACACGGCGCATAAAGCGGTAATCTCTTGCTCCGTCCATGATATCGGCATCGGATATGCGGTTTATCAGGCGGTAGAACAGCTTTGCAAAAAAAGAACGGATAGGAGGCTCGCCCTTGCGGCTGACACGTCTGGCCGCAGCACAGTCATACCCTTCTTCTTTCACTGCATAGTACATGTCCTTCAATAGCGATGGCGGATCCTGTAAATCTACATCCATTATGACAATATAATCGCCATTAGCGTGCTGGAGTCCGGCATAGATTCCCGCTTCTTTTCCGAAATTTCGGGAAAAAGAAACATAATGTATGCGGGAGTCCCTACTCCGAAGGGATTTGATTGTTTTTAAGGTGTCATCCTTACTGCCATCATCAATAAACCAGAATTCAAATGCTAATTCCGGCAGTCCCTGAATCGTTTCACACATTTCCGTATAGTAAATCGGGATCGACTCGGCTTCATTCATACAGGGAATGATAACGGAGCACAATTCATTTTGTCTGCTGGTTGTTGTATTATCAGGCATAGGAAACTCCCTTTCTATTATTCAATAAATAATAGAATTATTATAACAAATCCCTTTTTAACCTGCAATAAAAAAATGGTTTACAACCGTATAGGCATAAGATAAAATAGTGATAGGTTAGAAAACGTATACTTACAGATTATATAAGGGGAAATGACATGAAAGCAAAAAACATTCTCTATAAACTTTTTTATTCCATTTTTTTGTGTTCTTTTGTTGTGATATTTGGAAAAGTTCTTTTTGACGATTCCATTCATGAGTATGATACGGTTTTTCTTCTGGTATCTTTAGTGGCTGCTGTGGGACTGGTTATACTTTCCTATTCTCTTCTTATGAGATACAGCGGAGTGATTGAACGTTATTACCGGATTATCCTTGTCATATTTCTTTCTGTATATGGGATTCTTATATTAGTAAATGGTTTTATATTACGCTTTACGCCAACCTTTGATATGGATGCTGTGTATGGGGGAGCTGTTCAGTGGGTACAGGAAGGCACATTCCGGAATTATTATGAGTATTATGGATATTTTCCAAATAATCTTGGCGCTATGACGATCCTGCATACGGTATTTTCCATTGCCTCTTTTTTTGGGATTTCTGATTTTTTTGCTGTAGGCATTATTTTTAATACTGTTCTTCTGACGGCGACAATTCTTATTACTTCTCTTACATGCAGAAAACTTCGCGGCAGTGTAGCGGGTGTGATGGCGCTTGTCTTTTTTGTATTATGTATTCCATTTCTTTTTATGGGAGCTGCTTTCTACACGGATTCGTTATCGTTACTTTTTCCAGTTTTATTTTACTATCTGTATCTGCACTTTAAGGAGCAGGAGACGTGGAAAAACCGAATCATTTTTGCGGGCGGTATGGCAGTTGTCCTGACGATTGGCATGATGATTAAGTTCACTGTGCTGATTGTGCTGGTGGCAGTCATTATAGATGCTCTCTTGTGTCTGGACTGGAAGAAGGTTGGTCTTATTGCCGCATTTTCCATATGTATAGCGTTGATTTCTTTTAGTATAATGGATGCCTATATGTATCATGTTCATTTGGACAAGGAGGAGTGTGAACGGCTGAATACGCCATATCTGCACTGGGTTATGATGGGTATGCAGAATAATGGTTATTACAGTCCGGAAGATTACGAATATACGAGGGCACAGATACCAGAGGAGAGGAATCAGGCATGCCTTAGAAAAATTGAGGAACGGATTCGGGGCATGGGGGTGTTCGGGCTGACGGAGCTTTTTATCAATAAAGCAGTTGTTTGCTTTGGCGATGGCAGCTATGCACTCTCTGATTTTTTGGATGACTCGCCAGAGAATGAAACGTGGCTGCATCGTTATATTTTGTATGAGGGCGAGGACTTTAAGGATTATCAGCAGTTGACGACGGGGATATTGCTTGCCGTGTATCTTTTTATGGTTCTTGGGGCACTAGACTGCCTTCGAGAGAAAAAAGAGAGTTCGAAATTATCCTTGCTGGCGCCTAGACTGGCAAGCCTTGGTATTCTGGCATTTTTGCTTTTGTGGGAAACGAGCGGTCGGTATTTCACGAATTATATTCCGTTTATGCTGATTTGTGCTGTTTTATCACTGGTATGGAAAAAAGGGGGAAATACAGATGTTTGATGGAAACATATGGGGAGATATAATAGGGATTTTGTTTTATATGCTGTTTCAGTTTTCCGGTATATGGATGATAAACCGTATTCTGGCAAAAGAGCAATTTAGTATAGCTTTTCGTTGTCTGATAGGCAGTGTGGCGGGCACGCTGGCTTTTCAGTGGTTTCCGATTCTTTTTGCGTTTGCGCTTGGATTTGGTATAGCGGCGCATCTGCTTGGGATGTGCCTGCAGATTCTTGTGTGTCTGGTTGTATGGAGAAGGACACAGAGAAGCGAGATATCATGGAGCAGCAACCCCTATCGGAAAGGAGCGCAGTGGCTGCGCCTTCTGAAGGAAAATCCGTGTATCGTCTTGATGCTGGTAACTTTATTGTTTTTTATCTATTGTCTTTTTACACATACGATTCCGTTCCACAGTGATGGCTCGATGCATACGGGGCAGGCAACCTATGGTGATATGAATATGCATCTTGGATTCATTACAAGTATTGCTAATCAGAAAAGTTTTCCACCGGATTATTCTATATTTCCGGGTACTAAGCTTGCTTATCCTTTTCTGTGTGATAGTGTAAGTTCTGGTCTGTATATCTGGGGGGCCTCTCTGCAGATTGCATATATTTTTCCAATGCTGATTGCTGTTTGTCAGGCAATGGGTGGATTTTATTGTTTCATTAAGTACTGGTTCCAGCGTTCTTCTACGGCATTTATTGCGTGGGTAATGTTTTTTCTGGATGGCGGTCTTGGGTTTATATATTTTACAGATATGGAGAGCATTGCACGCAATTTTAATGATTTTTACTATACGCCGACGAGCCTTGGAGATATGAATCTACGAGTACCACAGATAATTGCGAATATGTTGCTGCCACAGCGGGCTACGTTGTTTGGCTGGGCTGTTCTTTTCCCTTTATTAGCCTTGCTGCTTTATGCAATTCGGAAAAAGAGCCGGAAATGCTTTATCATTGCGGGCATTTTTGCAGGGGCGCTGCCTATGATTCACACGCACTCATTTCTCGCACTCGGGCTGGTATGTACAATGTGGCTTCTCTATGACTGCAAGGAGTTGTTCAGTAGAGGGGATGGAAAGAAAGGGAAAAGAAACTTTGCACTGCTTGCTGCTTTGCCGGTTGGACTGGTTTTCTTTAGCGTACTGCAAAAAATCAATGAGGACGAGGACATCATCAGTCAGAACGGCATGTTGATTCTGGGAGTCGGTGCCGGGCTTCTCATTCTGTATATCCTGTACTATCTGATTCGGGTACTGTCAGGCGAGGCGAGGAAAAAGCTTTTGACAACGTGGGGAATTTTTCTTGGCATTATTCTCGTGCTGGCGATTCCTCAGCTTTTTGGCTGGACATTCCGGCAGGTAGGCGAAGCGGGCTTTGTCCGCGGATTTTTTAACTGGTCAAATACCGGAGACCAGTATATATGGTTCTACTTGAAAAATTTTGGTTTGACGTTCGCTCTGTTTCTTCCGGGATATATTTTCGCCAAAAAGAAAAATATGCAGGTGGCGTCGCCGCTCTTTCTCATTTGGTTTGTCGCAGAGCTCGTTGTATTCCAGCCGAACGAATATGACAATAACAAGCTGTTGTTTATCGGCTTTGCCTTTATGTGCGGTCTGGCGGCGGATTTTGTCGTGGATATTTACGAGAAGAAATGGACGAAGCTTTTGAAGGTTCCGGTTGCTGTGGTGCTTGTGTTCTTCGGTACGGTGTCTGCTATTCTGACTTTGGGGCGCGAGTGGGTTTCGGACTATGAATTGTACTCAGATATAAGAGTTGAGGCGTGCCGTTATATTGAGAAGAATACAAAGCCGGATGCGGTAATACTGACTGCTTCTAACCATAATAATGAAGTGGCAGCCCTCACGGGAAGAAATATTGTGTGTGGGGCGGGGACATTCCTCTACTATCATGGAGTGGATTATGCCGACCGTGAAAATGAGCTGCCGCTTATGTACGGCGATCCGGTTACCTATAAGGAGCTCTATAAAACCTATGGGGTAGATTATGTGTATGTGAGTGATACAGAGAGAGCGACTTATGAAGTAAATGAGGAGGGGCTTGCGGAGATAGGAATCTGCGTGTATTCGCTTGGGGACGTGCGGATTTATAAGGTTAAGTAGGGGCTTTCTTGATTGATTTATTATATAAAAGGCTTCCTTTACAGAGTGAGGGCTACATGGTATAATTATTTAATACTTACGAATGATAAAAATATCACCAATCTGTGATGATGGGTGGTATTTTTTGTTTTTGCGGAGAACTGTTGTTCGATAAAATATAAAATACGGATTGGAGGAGAGGAATGTGAAAAAATTTTGTCGATGGATGCTGTTTGTCCTTCTTTGTGTTTTTTGCTACGTCAGTGCAGCAGGAGGGCAGAGGGTTCAGGCGGATTCGGTAGGAAAGGGAGCAAAAATTGTTGTTTACGAGGAGCCGGAGCGGGGGCGTTTTCATATCGGTAAACGCGTTGGCGTGACAGACCGGATTACGGCGGTGCCGACAAGTGATGCAACGCTTACTGATGTGAAGTTTACATCAAGTAATACCGCCGTATGTGAGCTTACAAAAAGAAATGGCTACTGGGAGGCTAAGAGGGTAAAGGAAGGAACCTCCGTTATCACAATGACCTGTAAAGCAGATGGGAAAGAGGTAAAAAGAACGCTTTTGATATCTGCTCTGACTGTGCTTGGAACGGGAGGGGATGTAATCCGCGGGAAAATAAGAAAAGGGGTTACTGTGTATTTCGGAGCTTCGGATGTCAAAGAGATTTCCTCTGCCGATACGGAGGTAAAGGCGAAGCTGACAGCCGACAAGGAAGTACTTGTCAAATATCAGTGTAACAATTTTTACCGTGTGGAATTAGAGGATGAAACATTTGGGGATTCTGACGAGGAGTGGGGATTTGTAAAAAAGGAGCAGGTCGAGATACCAGTGACAGGAATTACTGCCCGCAAAGAGATTTCTATTTTTGAAAAGCAGACAGCTTCCCTTGATGTGAAGATAATGCCGACGCTCGCTACAAATGGAGCAGTTACCTATCGGTCTTCCAATAATAATGTGGCGACGATAGACAGCAATGGCAAGGTTACCGGGATTCATGCGGGGACTGCCGTAATCACAGTAACCAGTGTGGCGAACGCCAAATATTCTGCCAAATGCAGAGTTACGGTAAAACCTTACATTCCGGTCACGGGTATTCGGATTACGCCGCCCGAAATAGCTGTCGATGACGGGACAACGGGAGCTTTTCAAGTGGAGGTACTGCCGGCAAATGCGTCAATACGGGAGTATTCATGGAAGATAGCGGATGATGCTGTTTTACAGATGGATTCGCAGGGAAAGTATCATGCGCTGAAACCGGGGCAGACTACGGCGACTGTTATGACAAAGGAAGGTGGATTTACGGATTCCTGCCAGGTCACCGTCCGTCCGGTAGCGGTAAAAGGGATTTCCATGCAGAAGGAAATGAGCATAGATGTGGGAGAGATTGCCAGCCCTCTGTGTCGTATTCTCCCGGCAAATGCGACAAATAAGGGGATTCGGTGGAGCAGCAGCGACACCTCCGTGGTGAGTGTAGACAAGCAGGGGCGAATTACCGGACTGAGAACGGGAAAGGCAAAGATTCAGGCAAAGACAGAAGACGGCGGGTTTCTTGCTTACTGTGACGTGACGGTAGAAATCTATGTGGAGGATATCAACCTTGACGAGACGATATTAAATCTTACATTAGGGAAATCCCGCCAGATGAAGCCTGCTATTACGCCGCAAAATCCGACGAAGAAAAAACTGATTTGGATGAGCAAGAATAAGTCGATAGTGAGCGTTACACAAAAAGGTAAAGTGAAGGCATTGAGGACAGGCACAGCAGAGGTTATTGTCTATGACCGCTATGCGGGCGCATATGATACCTGCCTGATTGATGTAACGGCAGATTTGAAGAAGCCTTCACTGTCAGTGAAGAAGAAAAAGAAAAAGTATACGCTTTCGTGGAAAAAAGTAGCTCGCGCTACAGATTATTTCATATATCAGTATCAGAAAAAGGAAAAGAAATTCAAGAAGATAAAAGCTTTGGGCAAGAAAAAAACACGTTTTAAAATACCAAAAGCGGCAAAGGGAAGCAGGTATAAAATACGGGCGTATTATAAGCCAAACCGTGAGTATAGCAGTTATAGCAAAGAGGTAAAGATAAAGTAGAAAAGAGGGAAAAGCATGAGAAAGATAAAGGCAATCGTTGTCAGTTTACTAATCGTATCTTTGATTTTGCCGTATTCTGACGTGGGCAGAGGAAAGGCTGGATTTATCGGCACAGGCATGACAAAAACAGAAGCCGCAGAGAAGCAAATTTCAGACGGAGAAATTTCAGAAGGACAAGCAGAATGGAATATCAAAAGTATTCATGCCGAAAATTCTTATGAGGAAAGTAAAAATTTAAAAAGAATCAAGGTGGCAGTATTGGATTCCGGACTGGATTATGATGAGGACATTCCTTATGTCTGCCGTGAGGATTTTTTGGGAGAGAAGGAACTGCATACCCTGTATCAGGATTATACCGGACACGGCACCAGCGTGGCAGGTCTGATTTGTGCTAAGGGGAACGACAGCAGAATTACAGGAATCGCCGCGAACGTGGATTTATATGCGGCAAGGATTTTAGATGAAAAGAATGAAGCTCCGGTCAGCAGGGTAGTGAAAGCAGTTCAGTGGGCAATGGAGCAGAAGGTAAATATTATCCATATGAGCTTTGGCACAAAGGAATACTCGCAGGAGCTTTACGATGTCATCAAGCAGGCATATAATAAAAATATATTGATCATTGCTTCTGCCGGAAACACTGGGACGGCGCAGGAGGATGAGTCGACGGTGGAATATCCGGCTGCCTTCCCGGATGTAATCGCGGTGGGGGCGACAAACACGCAGAACAAGAAGACGGAGATAAGTGCAAGTGGTGAGGAGTTGGATATTGTCGCACCGGGCGACCAGATTTTGACCGCCGGCTCATTTGGAGGAGTCATGGTGGAGGAGGGAACCAGTATGGCGGCGGCGCAGATAACGGGAATAGCCGCTGTGCTGTGGGGAAGATACCCGGACAAGTCCAACCAGTTTATTCGGGAGTTGCTTGTGAACAGTGCCAACAGCACTGCCGTGACAGGAGACTGTGGAAACGGGATCGCAGACTATGAAAAGGCAAAAAATAACTATTCAAAGATGAATGTTTCTTACCAGAAACTCCGCAGGGCAGGAAAGTCTGACCGATACGCGGCAAAAAGTGCGGGTGCAGGACTTGCCAGAAATACGGAGAAGGTGGAGACACACAGGGAAGTGAACTATGTAAATGGGGCGTGGAAAGAAGAAAAGCATAGAAGTTTTGTGAAAGGCTTCAAAAAAGAGAATATTAAGATTGTAAAGGAGGGGGCTGTCGCACCGGACAAAGTAACAAAAATGGAATCTTATAAAAAGCATCCCTGCTTTCACGGTGGCGGAAACTACCTTGCCAATACGCAATACCTGTATGCCATCGCAAGGGAATATTTCAATGCAGAGAAAGATAAAAAAGTGAAGCTTCCATCATATCAAAAGGTGTTTCATAATACGAATCCATATAAGAGTGCCGAAAAACCGCAAAAGATAAGAGAAACGCTGACGGAAAAAACAAGAAATGCGTTGTTTAAGCATTGTTTAGGAAATAATAAAAAGAAGTGGACGAATAAAAAAAAGGCATATGTGATGCTGGGTGTGGCATTGCATAATGCGACGGATGCGTTCTCACACCGGGGATATCGGAATATTGGCTCAGAGGAGAAACCGGACTGGTGGAAAATCATACATGAGCCAAAGTACGTTACAAAGGGAAAAACAAGAAAAAAGAGCGCCGGGTATATATGGCAACAGGCAGCACACAGTAATAAAAACTATAAGGCCTTATATAGCAAGCTGGCGATAGCAGACAGACCGAAAGAAATCAAGATGTTATCCCGACTGTCAGGGATTGTGTCAAAGTGGATAATAAAATCTTTCAAAAAGAAAGCGGATACGGAATGTTATAATTGTTTTAAAGAGGCATTTTCAAATTACAATCCTCAAAACAAAAGCGATAAAGAATTTAAGATGGAAAATGTCGATAAGTATTTGAAAAAGATGATGAAACTTTCGAATGGGAAGTTTTGGGCTTTTGACATAAATATTGATAAAAAAGATTATAAAGTATCTTTTTATGATCAAAAGGATACGGAGACGGAGATAACCGAGACAAAAATATTCTTTAAAATACCATATGATAAAAAACAGAAATATGCCATATGGACAAAAGGAAAAAAGCGTGTATATTTTAAAAGGGAAAAAATAGAAGGAAAGTACATTGTTTTTAAGGCATCAAAGAAAAAAGTGAAGAATGTTGAAATAACGGTATGTTTGACGAATCATTCGACAACGAAGAAAAAGTCGTATACGCTAAGTGCAAAATGTTTGATAAGTTTTGATAAAGGAAATGATAAAACGATTTCAGGTTCTATGAAAAACAAGACGATTAAGTATAAAGGCAACAAAAAGATTACTATAAAGAATAAGTTTAAATGCAAGGGAAAAAAATTTGCCGGATGGAAAACAAAAAAAGGGAAACAGATTTCCAAGAATGAAGAAATACCGTTTATACAGTCAGAAAAGATGGTACTGCGTCCGGTATTTAAAAAAGAAAAGAAGACTCAAAAAACAAAGAAAAGTAAGAAGGGAAAGAAGGGAAAGAAATGAGAAAACATATAAGAGTTATACTTTTATTCTTAATAGTAGTTTTATATGCTGGAGGTTACAAAGAGGCAAGTGCAGTGGGAAATAATTCTATAGCTGTTACAAGGGAAAACTTTCCTGATAAAAGCTTGAGGAAGGAGATAGCAAAAAAGTTTGATAAAAATAGCGATGGAATTTTGTCAGAGTTGGAAATAAAAGGAGCAAAAGAGTTATATTTAGGCGGGTGTTACAATACAGCTTATTCGACGCTTAATATAAAAGGAATTTCAAAATTGAGAAATATCACCAGCTTATCTATAGGGGCAGATATAATTCAAAATATAAGCGAATTTCAGAAAATGCCACAGCTTATTCAGTTACGAATCGGCTCGACAAATAGTGAAATTGATGTATTGGATTTTAGTAATAATATAAATTTGTGCAGGCTAGAGTTACGTTTTCCAATAAAAAAAATCTATTTGACTAATAATAAAAAGTTAGAAGTTTTAGAATTAGATGAAAGTAAACTCAAGGAAGTAAAAATTTCTAATTTGCCTAAATTGCAAAAAATGTATTTTGACGATAATACTTTTAAAACGCTTACCATAACCAACTGCCCCAAACTAGAGAAAATATC
>DEUM01000021.1 GCA_002362575.1 Lachnoclostridium sp. UBA3262
TCATATTTCATTTGACACTATCAAAATTTTTTATGATAGGAGGACAGAATAACCGCCCTCGAATATCCTTTTACAGTTAGTTTTGTCTCTTTTTGGTTAGCAATAACTAACCTATGTGCCAAATATAATGGAAAGCACAAACTTTCCATTATCAAACCAAATCAAACTGTCAATGTTTGATTTATTATTGCCCCATAATTTTCATCCACCCGGCAGTATAAAACTCTCTCATTTCTTTTAGATAATATTTCGCTTTATCAAGTGGCATTTCATGTATAATCAATTCAAAAAAAGTGTTAAACATTCCTGTAATCAAAATATGCTCCAACCGTTCATCAATGGGTGGTGCCGGTCTGCCTATCTTTTCAAGTACCGCTAAATAATCATCGGTTCCTTTTGTTTCTATCTCCACCATTTCATCAATCAATTTTGAAAAGCGTGTCCCCTCCGAACAGCAAAGTATAAGCTTAAATTCATTCAAATGTTCATAGGCGTGCAAAAGCATTTCCATCATACATTCGCCGGAAGTAGCGGTAAGATTATCCGGCTGTTCCTCTGGCGGGATTTCTGTAAATTCTTTCTGCGCTTTCGAAAAGCAATTTAAAAGAAAGTTATAGTGTTCGCCTACCAGTGCTTCAAATAAATCTTCCTTGCTGTCATAGTAGCCATAGAACGCTCCTGTTGTCACGCCAGCCGTTTTGACAATGTTCCGCAAAGAAGCAGACTTGAACCCTTTTTCAAGAAATTCCTGCATGGCGGCTGAAAGAATTAGGTGTAATGTCGTCTGCTCTGCTTCGCTCATTAAGCTACCTCCGTCCATAACAGTGTTATATATCACTGTTATATAATATGACATATTGATTCATTTGTCAATACCCCAATCCAGATACCGCTAGTTTCTCAACATAAATTGAAAATTTTCTCTATCTAATATGCTCTCTATTTCATCAGAAAACAAACGCTTTGTAATGTCAAACTCCTTATCCATTTTTTCTATTACTGAATACTTTTTTGAACAATAATTTTTAGAAATGACCGCATATACCTTTTGTACTGGAGATGCTATTACATCTCTGATATCTTTTTTCAAAAGCGTATTTGGTACATTCAGCCTTGTGTTTCGATCTTTTACAAAACCTATACAACCATATACATTACCTGCAACTTTCTCTGTAAATAATTTAGGTCCTCTGGCAGTAAAATCCCCTATCATTGTTACGTTCCGCTTCACTCTCATCATATTTTCCAATATGTCCAATTTCTGTCCCGTTGAACCGTCCTTCGTAAAACTAAAATCTTCCTCTGTCAGACGATTATCCAAGCACTTTTCATAAAAATGAATAGCCGACGCAACATTAGAATGATTCAAATGTACTCCCGTCAAATGCAGAAAATTGTATCGATGGAATGCCACCTCATAACTTTCTATAGACAACAGTTTTGTATTTTCTCTCTGAAGCTGTTTTCTAACCGCAGATGGAACACCATAAAGAAAAAGAAGCTTCTGATCCTCAAGGTTTGTATGATATAAATCTGCTGCTTTTGTTATAATTTGAATTGCCTTTCTTTTGTTCATAGCATATTATCCTTTAATCGTATTATTTAAAAAAGGGAATGTCTATGCCGCGGCACCAAACATTCCCTTTTCATGGTTGATTTTTCCGTTGTCTGCCAACTTCCAGCACCTTTGTCTGGAAAATAACAGGTTTTTCCGTTGCCTGCCAACCTCCGACACCTTCGTTCGGAAAACGTATCAGATTTTAGGTGTCAACCCACCGCTGATTCACAGCTTCTCTAATTACATTCTACAACAAACTTTCGCAAAATGCAATTACATTCTTATCTTATGTCGATTTGCTTTTCTTATTCTTTTCTTTTCAAACTTTATACTTCACACCGTATTTTTCGTAATACATTTCCTACTTGGTACAATAATCTTCTCTCAATACCCCAAACCAGACAGCCATTTGTCAATATCGCTTTTTGCATCCGGAACATCTTTTTCATTTACGGTAAAACCATCTGTGATAACCGTTGCATCCGGCTCCAGTTCTTGGATTGTCTCTATCGTTCCCGAAAACTGGCTGCCATTGTGTGAATTAAAGGGAATAATCATTTTGCCGGAAAAATCATACTCATCAAAGAAGCTGTACAGTATCTGCGGTAGGTCATACCACCACGTCGGAAAATAAAATAGAGTCAGTCCCTGTTATGCGTTGAAAATATGGGCTTTAAAGGCATGCAAAAGTGTGTACCGTGTTACTTATCTTTCGTCACAGTTCTCCAAGTTTCAACTCTGTCCAGCAATCTAGGATTCCCATGTTCCTTTTCTCCATTATACTATCTACTATCCATTCCCCAAAATATCTAATGCTTATCTTGTTTGGATATGTCATCTTCTAATAAAGGCATATTAAGCAGTTCCTGCAATTTCTTCTGCAATACGTTCTTATCCGGCAATTGAAGTTGATACTCTGCAACCATCATTGGAGACAACGTTCTGCTCATAGCATACTCAACGACTTCATCATCTTTAGATGCGCATAATATCATTCCAACACTGGGATTCTCATTTTCCTTTTTCTTCTGGCGATCAAGAGCTTCCAGATAGAAATCCATTTTCGATATATACTCCGGCTTAAATTTTCCAATTTTCAATTCAAATGCCACAAGACACTGTAACCCCCGATGAAAGAAAAGCAAGTCAATTTTATAATCTTCACCGCCAACCTGAACTCTGAATTCTTCATCAATGAACGTAAAATCCTTGCCAACCTCCAGAATAAAATCTTTCATATTTCTAATCAGACCTTTTCTTAAATCCCGCTCCTTGAAGTTAGATGGCAAATCCAAAAATTCTATCACATAAGAATCCAAAAACGGATTTTCTTTTAATCCCTCTATCGGCTCAGGTAACAGTTTTTCCTTGGACAACATATATCGTTCATAATATCCACTGTCTATCTGACGGGCCAATTCTCGTGCTGAATAATTTTCTTTTATACAAAGAGTAATATAAAAATGACGTTCTTCAGGTGTTTTAGCCTTGGAAATTATAGCCAGATGGTTTGACCAGCTTATTTGTGACAACAGTGTTGTCACAAATTCATCATCTACATAAGTTTCATAAAATTTTTTCATACGATATAAACCACGCCTATTAAATCCCTTAATCCCAGGAAATGCGTTTTGAATCTCTTTTGCGGCTGTATCTATATAAGCATCTCCAAATGATACTTTCGTGGATTCTACACTCAGGTATTCTCCCACTTTCCAATACATCTGAATCAGCTCTTCATTAACCCTTTTCAGCGCATTTTGCCTTGATTGACTAATAATCTGGATAAGATTGCCTGCTGCTGAGATTTCTTTTTTCACTAAAATCTACCACCTTTCAAACTTGTGTCAACACTGTTGTCACAAATCAATATATCTCATATCTATCTTGCCCCTTGAACATATTCAAAACCGCAAACCCATTTTAACTACTCATTACGCCAAGATTCTTTCATTCTATTGTTGGTTTTCAACCATGCATTTTTCTCTCACGTTAGTTTAAAAATTGTAATTCTTTGACGCTTTGCGCTTATTTTTCATTTCTATTGGCTTTCTTTGTCTTGAAGTCTATGGATTTCACCTGCTATGCCGTCTCCTTCATAGGTAAATACAGCCTCCCAATCGCTCCACTTTGTAATGGAATAATCCCCAGCATGAATTTCTTTTTCGGCATCCACCAACCAAACAAGCTTCATCCCGGTCTTGCCGAGGAAAGTATCCAAGATATCCTTCCGAACAACAACACTCTTAACTTTTTGAGTCAAATCTGTATCAAAAGCAGCCAGCATTCCATTAGAATCATAATAAAACCCATCTTCCTGTTGTTGTCTCATATTCATTATTTCAATGAGTTTGGCACACGGCAGACTTTGAGAAACTGCATTCTCTTTTGTTGCATCATATTCTTCATCCCACAACAAATCCGTTGTTGCATGAAGAACTTTACCAATTTCTTTCTCGATTTCTCGTTTTCTGATTTTCTCCTTGAACTGAATCGCTGGAATTTCAAAGTCCTCGTCCTCACCATCATTCAGAAACCTTCCCTGATCCTCGTCTTCAATCAAACCACGATATTTACGCAATAAAGCTTCTATCGAGGAAATATCAGGAATTTGTACTGTCTCCGTAACCGTTTCATATTTGCCGGTTTTAATCTGCACGTCCACCCAAGCATATGCATCCAACTCCCGGCAACTCGGTGACCAAGGATATTCTCTGTTAAAGACAGAATATACGACTTAAAAGGGGAATTCCATCGTTGCAATCCACGTTTGGAGTCATGTTCAATGCAAATGCACCTCCCGCAAGTTCCACAAATATATTGTGTATGATTTTCTAAACAGTCCACTGGATTTATTAGTGGTGTTATTCTGTTTTTAGCAACATAACATTCCATACACATTTCAAATTCACTCCATTTGTATATTTCAATTTACCGTTCTAAGCAACATAAACAGTATATCATGCCATTCAATATAATTCCACAATTTTCTCCAAAAAAGGACACAATAAAAAAACTGATAATGAGTCCTCTTTCCTCACTATCAGATATCAAACTTTCCCCTTACTGTATACACATTTTTTTCTATCGTTTGTGTATACTATTCCATATTCCCATTTTTTTAACTGTATGCACTATATACACAGTGAAATACCTTACTCCATTTTAGGAAAACCTACAAAGATTACGCTGTAGTTATCCAGATTGTCAATATGCGTCGTCAGCTCCGGTCTCACATCCTTATCCTGCTCCCCCTGTGCATAATCAATCAGTTTCCCACCATCTCCCGGATATTTTACTGAGGTTTTGATAGAAAAAAGCTCTCCGCCTGTTTTCTCCTGAATCATTTCCGCCAGCGCTGTCATACGCCCTTTTGTTTCGCCATTCACATCGGATACGCTTGCTGAAGAAACAGCATCCACATCACTGTTTTCCGCAACTGCAAAATATGAACTTCTCTTTACATCCAGCACTAACAGCTTCTGTATCTGTTTGTCACATAAGCCCTGTTTACGGTACATGTCATGTAATTTTTTGTAAGCCTCTTTAAAAGGTTTTGATGAATAGTATTCATCACTCTCCCCAATCACAAAATAAACCGGCGTCTTTGTCTGTACCACTGGCTCATATTTCCCATCCCACTGGGAACTGCACATCAATGCTCTGGTAAACAGTTTCGGGCGTTTTCCCAAAACAAGGGACAGTGTTTCTCCGCCACCGGAATAGCCGTTGATATACACATTGGAAGAATCAATCTGGTAATGACTCAGAAAATATTCTACCAGAGCAATCGTCTGATTCGCTGACGTATCTCCCCAGTCGCTTAACTGCGGTGCCAGAATCACCATATCCGGGTTATATTTCATCGTCTCAAATCCAAAATCCTCTGTCCTGAGCTTGTTCCCAAAGTAATTTCTTTCCTGTTCTGCTTTGCAGGAACCGAATTATAAAAATAAAGGCTGACCATACCAAAAATTACCAGTATTGCCGCAAACGAATATAGCTTTTTATATCGCATGGTTACCTCCATTATTTGTTACCATTCTTGTTTGGACTTCCATTGATAAATAAAATACTCATAATTCTCTCCTTTCAATTTTTCTTTATTTTAGAACCGCCAAATACATCTGACATTTCCATGGTATCAAGCGCTTCATCCAATGCTGTTATCTCATCAACTGTCAATAAAATTTCTGCCGCATCGGCATTTTCCTTCATACGCTCCACCTTTCTGCTGCCGGGTATCGGCACCAGATACGGCTTCTTGCACAGCATCCATGCAAGGGAAATTTGTGCCGGTGTTGCATTTTTTTCGTCTGCCATCCGGTGAAGCAATGCAAGTAGTTCCTGATTCTGCTCCACTCCCCTGCTGGTAAACTGCGGCATCGTACTACGGTAATCAAAAACACCATCAAATTCGTTATTGTTGTTATACTTTGCCGATAAGAAGCCATTGGCTAATGGCGAAAATGCCACATAACCAATCCCCAATTCCTCTAATACCGGAAATAACCTCTCGTGCCACCTTGCCATCATGGAATAACGATTCTGTATCGCTGTTACCGGACAGACGGCATGAGCATGACGAATGGTGTCTTCATCCGCTTCTGATAATCCCCAATGCGTAATTTTTCCTTCCTGTATCAGTTCTGACATGACTCCCGCGACTTCTGCAACAGAAATGTTCGGATCAACACGATGTTAAATGAATACCAAACTTTGTGGCAATGACCACTTTGTCCCGACAGGCCTTCAGCGCCTTTCCCACTAATATCTCATTCTGATGAGGAGCCTCCGGTGTACCATAGATCTCCGCCGTATCAAAAAAAGTATATCCCATCTCCACTGCCTGCTGCAGCCTGTAGATAGCTTCTTTTTGTTCTGTAGGTGCCCCATAGGCATGGGAAAATCCCATGCAGCCAAGCCCTACCGCAGATACCGTCAAATCCTTTCCTAATATTCTCTCTTGCATTTCCTCCACCTCTGTTCTAATTTTATATCATCCTATATCAATATCATAAACAATTTTGGAAACGATAAGAAGTTTCACTTTGTTTACCAGTATATACCTATAGGTTCTAACTTGATTTTGTAAGTAATTAAATATTTTCTGCAATAAAAAACCTGTAATTCTATGGCTTTTATGCTCCATAAAAATACAGGTCTTTTATCTGTTCTGATTCAATCTAAATCTGCTTCTATTTTATCCGGAATCTTGAGGTAATATCTGACAATTGTCTGGCAGAAACCTTACCGCTTGATGTCTTGTCAAAAGCCTCCTCTGTAAGTCCAACCACATCTTTTGTCTTCCGGGCAATATCGGATATTCCTGTGGTACAGTCACTGATATTGTTGTTGACTTCCGACATGGCGCTCGCAATCTCATCAATGAAACGTTTCAGCTCCATAACCTCCCCGTTCGCCTGATTCATAAACTCCTCTATCGACTTGGTTGCCCCGCTGTATTCATCACTGGACTGCATAAACTCATTGTAGTCATTCATTACCTTATTCTCAAGAAAATCCAGAGCATCTACAAGACAGTTTTTCAATGTCTCAACAGACGAATTGACATCATCTACAATCGCCACAATATTGGCTCCAGTCTGAGTAGACTGGGCTGCCAGAGACGCAATCTCGCCTGCCACAACGCCAAATCCTTTTCCTTCTTCCCCTGCCCTTGCCGCTTCAATGGAAGCGTTCAAAGAAAGCAGGTTGGTCTGATCCGCAATATCCTGAATGGCTTTTGCAAGCTCATTGATCTGAGCTGCCTTCTGCGCTTTTACAATCGCTTCCTGCGAAGTTTTCTGTATTTTATCGTATACCTGTAAGGTCTCCTCTCTGGAAGCACTTGTTTTCTCATGAATAACCTTGCTCTTTTGGCGCACATCCGCCGTAAGCTGTGTTCCGGCGTTGATATGTCCGGCAACGGCAGCCGCATTTCTGTTCATATTTTCAACATTGGCGGTAACGGATTCCATGGACGCAGAGGTGTCCTCCATGGTAGCCGCCATCTTCTGGTTAATGGCAGAATTATTGGTAGAAGCCTGATTTACCCCTTCCGAAATCTCATAGAGAGAATCCGAATCCTTTACCAGTTTTTCCGAAATATCGTTGAGTTCCGAAACAATTCCAGACAACTGCTCCTTCATATGAATGACTGCATTTCCCATTGTGCCCACCTCATCATGCGTTGCCGGAATGACGCTGCCGCTTTGCATATTCAGCTCAGAAATATCATTGATTACTGTGGTTAATGCCGCAATAGGCCGCGTAATCATCCGCGTAACAACCATGCCGATGCCCAAAGCCGCCAAAAGCAGTACCAGCCCGATAACAGCGCATATCGCAGATATGGTATTGACCGGTTTCATGACATCCGATTTATCCGCCTGAACAAAAATAATCCAGTCATTGACCGTACACATGAAGGCAATGTAGACCTCTCTGCCATCTACCGTACATTCCCTGACATCCGCCGTCGTAATCATACCTTTCTGCAGGGTATCAAGAACACTTTGAATAACTGGATTTCCCTCAATCTGCTTACCTACCATATCCGCATTGTCATGATACAGAAACTTCCCCTGTGTATCCACCAAATAAGCCTTGCTCGACTGCATCGTATTAATCCCTACATTATTCAAAATATAGTCGAGTCTCCCAAGTCCCGCATCCATGTTATCTCTTTCGGTATCGCTGTAAAAACATTCATACAGAGTATCCGAAGCATGGACACAGGTGTCATATAAATAACTCTCACATAAATCTGTAATGTTCTTTTTATTTACCATATAAGATACCGTTAATATTCCTACAATCAAAATAATGGAAGTGGCTGTAATCAGCAGCGCAATTTTACCGCGTATGGATTTCATTTGTTCTCCTTTCCCTTTTTAAGCGACAACGCTTTCTCGGACGCCCATGTTTTTTTCACAGATTCTACTACTTCTTCCCATGCTGTCTTCCCTTTGCAATACGCATAGAGCGAATTTCCAAGGTCTACTTTAAAACGCTGGCTTGGAAATACTGTAAAATCCCAGTTTACTGTTTTCTTTGATGTATCAGACATATCCGAGGCAATCTGCCTTGCCAGAGGATCATTCGGGCTTTCCTCATAAGAAAAGGTATTAAATGGAGAAATAAAACCTAAGGAATCTGTGACATATTTCTTGCCCGTCTCAGAGCCATACAGCCATTCCAGAAAAGCGATGGAGGCCTGCTGGTCTGCCTCACTGGCAATATTATTGACGCAGATATAGCTTTCCGTGCCAATGCACAGCCCCTGTTTTTCCTCACCGCTTACACCTGTATAAATGGGCAGAAATTTCACATCTTCCTCTTTTACCTTGTTGCCGTCAATCTGGGAAATCTGGCTCCATGCCCAGTTACCGTTTTGCACCATCGCCGCTTTCCCCATCGCAAACTCCTTCATGGAATCATCCACCGTTCTGGAGGCAATCTCCTCTCGGGTGGCACACGAGTTATTTATGTACAAATCAAAAATATTCTTAAAGTTCTTTTCAAAACTAAAATCGAGTTTCTCCTCGTCCGCAACTCCCTTTTTGGTAAATTCGTAATAAACGGGAAGATTCGCCAAATGTGTGTGCCAACGCCAGTCCTCTCCTTCGCTGAAAGAAGTGGAGGCAAATACCCCGTCGATGCCGAGTTCTTCAAGATGCCGCGACATATCTTCCACCAATGCTTTGAGCTTGCCAAAATTGTTGACTTCATTCATACTCCCAAAATTTGTCTTCTTGGAGGGCAGTGAGAAATATTTCTGCATAATGCCGTCATTATATATAATGCCATACCCCTCCACCACATAAGGAATCCCATAGACGCCGTCCCCATTCATGACCGCCATGTCTGGTCTGGTCAACCATGAATAGAGTTTCGTATCGCTCAAATCTCTGCAGTAATTCTTCCATTTCTCGTAATCCACCGGACCATTAATCTGAAATAGTGTGGGAGCTTTCTGCTTTGCAATCTCGGATTTCAAAGTCTGCTCATAACTTCCACTCGCAGCCGTCAATATCCTTACTTTTATACCAGTCTCAGCCTCGTAAGCTTTGGCAATTTCTTTCCAGCTATCCGTCGATTCCGGCTTGTAATTCAAATAATATATCCTTGCCTCATCCGTTTTTTGCCCACATCCGGCAGACATCCCCAAAACCATACAGAAAAGCATCCCAAATACAATAAAAAATTTCCGTTTCATCTGTAATCTCCGTTTAAATATTTTATTAAAGTTGTTTTTTATTTCTTTTACATTATAACATAAAAAAATACTTTT
>DEUM01000046.1 GCA_002362575.1 Lachnoclostridium sp. UBA3262
GGGTAGTAAATTTGACACTACCAGAAAGTGAAAGGAGTATGCATTATGAAGGAAACTACGAAAGACAAGAGAAACCCGATAAATGTATATGTCGGGAGAAATTTAACCTTTTTCATGGAATGTAACAATATTCCGGTTGCCGAGCTGGCTGACGATTTTGGAATCGCGAAGGACTCGCTTAAGCGTATTCTGAATGGCATCAATGGGCTTTCGAGTGAGTATTGCTATATTCTGGCAAGCAAGTATCATTGTAACATGAATTTTCTTTTCGGCGGAGTAGAGAATGCTGAGAATCTGACAGAGGTGAGAACGACTACGAATAAATCCGAGCCAGAAAAGGGAATTGTACAATCGTTGCATTATCTTGCGGATGTGGTTGATGTGAAGTTAAAAAAGCGGTAAATGAAGATTTTACAAAAAATAAGGCTGTACAGAGAGAATTCTGCACAGCCTTATTTTGTAGAGCCAATATTTA
Source organism: Lachnoclostridium sp. UBA3262 (assembly GCA_002362575.1). GTDB lineage: Bacteria > Bacillota > Clostridia > Lachnospirales > Lachnospiraceae > Eubacterium_F. The sequence continues at coordinate 476 of DEUM01000046.1, forward strand.
TTTTATGGGGTTGGCATTTCACTCCAACCTCCGGTTCGCAAGGAATCCATCATATTTTCTACCTTTGACAGTAACCTTCACATTGCTCCAGACCTTGCCCGTTGAAACCAGAGTTACCTTAGTATCTTTAGGAAGGCGGGTAAGGACTCTTGAGCCGGACTGGTTTTTGGCACGGAGGGGAGAATCGTCGGTAATGATTGCTCTGGTCTGATATTTTGACAGACCGGATTTTCCCTTGATACATGTATTTTTGCAGTAGCCGGTACAAAGCTTGTTGTTGACGGAAGCTTTGACCTTAGACCAGCCGGTTTTCGTATCGGATAGGTACGAGATATTTGTTCCTACGGGAAGGATTCCGTAAGAACCTTCTACGATATTTGCTTTTTTATAAAGCCGGCATTTTGTGCCAATTACAATTTTAAATGCACTTGTCTCTGTATCATATTTCGGTCTGCCAAAGCCGCGGATGGAAGATTTCAATCGGGTACGGCGCATAACCTTGCCGCCATTATCGTTCGAGGATGCGGAGGTGTTGCCTTCGATTACAGTGTAAGTGCCGTCGGCATTTCTTTTCTCAACAATGCCGACATGGGAGGCACGGTTTTTGCCAAAATCCATTAGGCAGATATCGCCGGCTCTGCCCTCTGTCTTTTTGTACCAGCGTTTTATTTTTTTAAAATAATTTTCGATATCCGGGCAGTACGATTTTCTTCCGCCGATTAGCGAGATGGCACCGGCTTTCGCGAAAACCCACGAGAGAAATACGGCGCACCAAGGATATGCGGAGCCGCTGACGGTTTTTCCATAATACCATGTATTGTATTTTACTTTGTTTGAATTTGCTGGCTTTTCTGATGTGCCAATTTCTCTTTTGGCAATATTTATAATTGTACTTGGATAAATTTTACTCATATTTGATTTCTCCTTTGTATTGTAAGATAGGATAATTGTATAATTACTCGGTATCAATTATCGTGTCTGTGTTTTCTAAAGCAGCCTCATCCAGTTCGTTGTCTAAGGATGTTCTCAATATGTCAGTTGTATTGTCCGGAATACTTGTGATGTCTGACATGTCGACTTCCTGTACACCGCTTTTTGCTCTTGCGTTGCGTATTTTTTCCATATTTTCTGCCTTTGCTTTCCAGTAATAAAAGCCGGTTGCAGAAGAACAAAGGGTAAAAATGCCCATTATAATAGGCTGTAATAACGTTATGTCAGATGTCACATAAGTCATATACATGGTAAAGCCTACCATTAGAAACATCAGAAAATATAGCGCACATAGAATGATTTTACTTGTTTCAGTCCTTTTCATTACAAATATCCTCCTCCATATTTAAGAAATCGCGCGTGTCCAGACGCTTGTTGTAATCTCGTTTGATGAATCCAAATTCCATGTCAAAGGCTCCGTTTTCGAGTCCTTTTTCCTCAATGATTGAATGATACTTTGTGCCGATATCAATGACATTTAGATATTCCTTTACCGTGTGTCTGACTTCGGGCTGTGTTTTTAGTGAATTAGCAAAGCTCAGCACAAACGCCCGCATGTCGTCAAGCTGTTTTTGAAGCTGTTCTTCACGGAAATCCTCAAGCTGGTTTATAATTTCTCTGTTTATTTCCTTATTTTCCGTTACAAATTGATTTAATGTGGATAGGAGAGAGTCTATCTTCTGACTCATGGCGACAATGTTTCTGGTGTTTGTTTCTATCTGCATAAATTTTTTCTTTTTCTCTTGCTGCCTTGTCAGCATGTTTTGGATGAGCGAGGATATGTTTTTGGCAGAATTTATTATTTTTGGAGCGGCCGCACCTACTGCGATAAGGACAACGGAAACGATAAAAAAAGCCGTTACAATCTGTAAGGCTGAAAGTTGTGATACATTTATATCAGGCATGATTTGTCCCCCTTCTATAGATGGCATACTAATTTTGCTCCCTGCTGTTATTCCAGGATTGTATCATCTGATATAAGATTCCATTTTCATCGTCTGCCGTAATTGCTTCGCCCCGGTAGCATAATGCTGCCCTATCATAATCCTGTATTTTTGCTATGGATATCTTGTCAAACCCACCCTTGATGCATAACAGCTTATTTAATGCTTCGTGAGCGTTAAAAGCCATAATAAATGTGATTTCCTCATTGGCGTTAGGAACGTTTCGTTTCCAATGGATATTATATCCCCTTGATTGAAGTGCGCCGTTTACAAATTTACTATCTATACCTTTTATCATTATGAAATACCTCCTTTATTATCTTCTTGTAAATCTTTAATCATCTGTTCAAGTGTCTGAATCTTGTCGTCGGTTTGCTTTTTATATTCAGCAAACTGTTTCCTTGTGTGTTGTAACATAGCAGCAGATAAGCCCCATACCTGTTCATAATCGACAGCGTAATCAAATATTAAACTGTCATTTCTCTTATGATCCCAGAGATAAGCGTTTTTCATAGTACAGCTTGGGATAAACATAATATTATATTCAGCCACATGATTGACATCAACAATAATCTTTTCGTATTGCGTAATGTCAAAGTCATTTACTTTTATCAATACGGATGAATACATTTTATCGAATGAAGCGGTAACAGAACCATCGTCATTATGTACAGCACGGGATAGTGGGGTATTTGTCTCATCCCATTCGTCATAGTATGGAATGATTTCACCGGAGAGGTCAATGGAATTATAATGATTGTCTTTATCAACCAATGTTATGCTATTTAATTGTATGTCCGGTGGATTCACTGCTTTTATCTTAGAATTGTCCTCGATAAGAATATAGCCAATCGTTTCGCGGAAATTTGAAATATTCAAATCTTCAACGTTTGCCTCAAGAATTTCGTTATATATTTCATAACTATTATCTTCGCCCTGCATATGTTTTTTATAGTCATAGGCATTTTGGCTGTATTCTAATTCAACTTGCCTGCCATTATCGTCATATCTATCCGCATATATTTTATTAGCTCTCCAACCGCCGGATAATTTGTGTTCCATATTTCGCAGGGTAGAAAACGAGTCAGACTTGATTCCGGAAAATTTCTTGCTGTCCAAGCCAACTTCATCAACTAATTTCTCCGTTGTTTGCGCGCCAACACCGATATGATATCGTTCATGTGGTTTCGTTATTGCCTGTGCATGTGGAGAGTCATTCTGTTCTGAAGTATTTTGATATAAAATAAATTTCATAGAGTCAAACAGTTCTTCATAACACTCAAAATCATCGCTGTCTTCGATGGTTGAAATGATATTTTTATATTTTTCATCGGATGGTTTGATGTGACTCCATGCGACAACAGCTTGGAAAGGATATTTTTGATTGCCTAACTTGCAGGAACTGCCTTTTGGCAATATCAATCCATCACATCCAGCAAATTCCAGACCACCATCATTATTTATAAGAAGTTCATCATTATCACGAGCAACAACTTCAATAGTAGCCTTTGGAACATGAGCATCATTACTATAATTATCTGATACACTAGCACCTCTTATTTTATTACCAGTGATTTTTAAACGTCCAATTGTTGCCGAATCAAATGTAGGGCTGGAAGGAATGCTGCCAGTGTCTCCCTTCTCACCTTTCTCGCCCTTTTCACCTTTTACTCCTTGTATTCCTTGCACACCAGATAAATCAGTAATGAACATAAAATTCTCCATATCTTTCATATACAACTTACCTGTGTCTTCATCTTCAACACTTCCTGTATGAATCATAACAAAAGAATAGGAGTTGATATTATCTATGTCTGAATTCATTTCTTCAATCGAAGAATATACTTTAGAAATCTTAAAGGGTTTACCGGTTGGCAGCCGGAAATTGATTTTCTGCTCGCCGAAATTTCCGTTAATACTTACGGAAGGCGGTTCGTCAAAATCCCCGGTTTCTACATTGCCTACTGCCAGTTTGTTAAGTAAATTAGGAGAAGTAGAAGAAACGCCATCTTTGCTTGTAATTTTAACCTGATAGGAATCGCTCCCATTTTTTATCGGTTCAATATCGATGTCTCCAACGCTGACAATTTCTGATTCCAGACTTGCTTTCAAGGAGTCAAATGTGGACTCCCGTAGATTTTCATTGGCGACACGAGTTTGCTCATTTCCCTGCCTTACATTTTCATTTTCTTTTATCACTTCATTTGAAGCAATTATGTCATTTGCCTGTCTGATAGAATCTTTTAAGTTGTTATAGGTATCTGATACATCAGATGTTATCGTATCTACAACTTTTTTCTTTTCTTTGACTTCATTCAGTGTCGTTACGATAGAATCGTATTCGTTGCTGCTCTCAATAAATGCTCCGTCCTGTACATTTTGCTCAACATAAATGTAAAAAGTATTGGAAAATAAAACCTTATGTTCCTTTTGAAGAATCAACTCGCATTTTGCCGTTCCCGTTGAAGCCAGCATTTGTTTTGTCATTGTAACGAGAATTGCATTGTTTTGGAGCGATATATTATTTGAGTTGATTACATGTGTTTTGTCATTTTTGAGCATGGATATGTATATTTCGACATCGTCGGATATGACATATTCACCATTGTTATCGTACAATCTTATGGATAGCACATGGGTTTCGTTGGAGTTTTGTTTTATCTTAACCTTTTTTATATCTGACTCACTAAAATGTAAGTCGATTTTGTAATACAGATTTTTCACGTTATCCCTCCTTGTTTTCATTATTCGTTTCCATTTCTTGTATTTTATGTTCCAGTGTCTGAATTCTGTCGTTAAGGTTTTGAATGGTTGCAACCATTGGAGCAATCAGTTCTTCATATCGGAGTCCGTATTGATATGTATCTTCATTATCAAAGTCAACAGGAACATAATCTTCATCATCACTGGTGCCGATTTCCGATTTGATGAGAAGACCGGCATCGCCGATGGTGGAGTTCATAATTTTTTCCACATCTTGAGCAATAAAGCCAAAATGATATCTTCCGGAGTTTCCGTGTTCTAGTTTGTACTTACTTGGTTTTAATTTGAGGATAAAATCGACGGCTTTGGAATCCATATCGCTGATTTCTCTTTTTATGCGTCGGTCGGAGCTGCTGACTGTGCCATCAGGTGTATAAAGTGTTGCATATTTTGTAAGTCTGATTTTAGCGGCATTTAAAAAAATAGCCTCTCGTCCAAGTGTTTCATTGTAAGTACAAGCACCAACCCATATATTGCGACCTTGTGATTCGCCTATTACTGCCAAATCGCCGGTTGTGATATAGTTGTCATATGATAAATCAAGATAACTATTTATAATTTTCACATGTCTGCCTTTTGATTCTAAGTTAATATTGCCGGTGGACATTAAGTCGATATATCCAACATCAACAGTAAAAGAATTATTATTGCTGTCATTGATCTTTGAAGTATATGTGTTAATTCTAAATTTTACAGTATTACCTTTTGATAATTCAAAGTTGTCACCGTTCATGCTAAGATGCGTTTCCTTATCTGAAGAATCCCAGCTAATCCCGGCAGAGGTGTTAGAGGTAAGCCATCCGCTATCTGAAATTTTCCAGTTTCCGATTTGCCCTGTATCAGCAATGATTTTACCGGAAAAAAAACCAGTCCCGTTCGAGGTCACGCCCATAATAGCCTGATTACCAGCTTTCTTTTTCACGGCAAAAAGGTAATTGCTATCTGTACTATTAGATTTATTATCCGGATCAATTTCAACAGAATAATTATTGTTTGAAATCAGAAGATACCCGCCGCCAATCCTAGGGGATATGACAGAATTTTCAGTAATCGTAGTTGTAGTTACGCCTAGCATTTTGCGGATATTCTCTTTAAACTGGGTATACCCTTCCACGCTGTTGGAAGGCAGCTTATTTTTCCATGTAATAGCTCCGCCGTCCAGTGTTATGCCATGCTCATCAATGATGACAGATTCATTGTCATTTTTAACATGTAATTCCTCTGTTACCATCAAATCTCCGACAAGCACATCTGCCCATACACCGTAGACTGGCATTGGGTTTCCATCCTTATCTTTACCGTACATACCAAGACCAATTGCCATTTTTGCGTGTTCCCAGTTATCATCCGTCATGACAATATTCCGGTTTATCATCCGCATCTGATGGGAATCGTACTTATCTGTTTCCATATCTTTCTTTCGGAGCAATATGCCATGTTCGTCGATGACGATATCCTGATTCTGACCTGCCTTGACGGCTATCAGCCCTGCGTCAAGCCCCTCATTTTTTAATACATCAAACTGTGTGCTTGCCATTTCCCCTTTTTCTGCCTGTGTAGCGATATAACTGTAGGAGGTTGCCATATTTGCCGCATTATTCATTATTTCGGATATATCCTGCATAACGGTTTTATTTGCAGTAGAGACATTTGTAAAGGTGACGTCAATTCTGTCACTGACAGGAAAAGAGTAGGAGATAGAGGAGATACGCATTCGATATACAATATCATCTATCTGTACCCGCACGAAATTACCAACCATAAGCTTATCCTTCCAGACGGCAGAAGACAGTGATGTGGTGATTGTATACTGTGCGGTACAAGCCTTTGACAGTTCCTGTTCCGCCTTTGCCATCAGTTCCTTTGCCTGTTTGATGAGCTGTGCATTGCTGAGACCGGTGGAGGTATAATTATCGTTTTGGTAAGTATCTTCCCGGACAAAGGAGAGTAGTTCCGAATATAATTCGTTTCCCAGATATTTTGCCACATCAAACTGCTGACGGTATGCTTCCCGCATGCCATGTATGGTACTTCCCCTGTGAAGGGTGTAGCTTTCATGGACATTTTTCATCATATCGAGATAGGTATAAATGTTTTCGCCGCTGCCGCCGCAATCAGGATTATTGCAAATGTTTCCGGTAGTGCTGACAGATACATTTGTGCTGCCACATTTATTGCATAGGATTGGTTTTGTGCCAATAAATTCATTTACAGTATAGTTTCCTGATGAGTCATAGCCGCCAGTGTAAGTGGAATTTACCATATGGGAAAAAATCGTGCCGATATCTAAATCATGTTCATTATCATCGCCGCTCAGATAAGAGCGAAGTGCTGTTATCTGGTCTTTCAGTACAAGCATCTGGTTGTGGATATCATTTCGGATAGAAGAATAGTTGTCTATCAAGTCACAGATAGACTTGTAGGGAGAGGTTCCTTCTTCTAATTTGTTCTGCATATCCCGTAGGGAGTCAATGCAGGACAGATATCCGCTATCATAGGAATCCAGACGGTTGTAGCAGTATTCGCCCCAGTTTCTCTTTATTTCATTATCAGGAGATAAGTCAACAGTGCTTAATAAATACTGTGTATGCTGTGTCAGATAGTCCCGGTACTCTTGTCCTTTCGCCTTGTCTGCAAAGGAAAATGAAATGTAAAAGGCATCCACATAGTTCTGCTTAGTGGCGTCAGTGGTCTGATATTCCTCATCATCCATCCCTTTCGTTACATAAGAACCTTCCTCTGTGACATGAAGGATGTAGGAGTCCTCACGATTCCCGGTGCTGTATACTTTTATCTGACCGTACCAGCGATAATCTGTGTTGGAGTCGTACCCGGCCGGAGTCGTTGTCATACTGTCTTTTTCGACTGTGAAGGAATATCCCGGCGGCATAAATGTGGTAAAGGTGTTCCTTATGGAATATTTTTCCTGCCCGTTTATGTAATCCTCATAACGGCTGATAAAAAATTTGTTATGATATATCGTGTTTATTTTCTCCAAAACGGAGTATAAGGCGTCGTCTGTCTTTGTAATTTCCTTTTCTATCGGCGGCATTTTAGCACTTTCCAAATAGAGAATAAGGTCTGTCAGATTATATTCCGTCTCCAGAAGCTTTTCGAAATCGGAGCGGTTTGCTGCATATTTGTCATCGTATTCATCTAGTTTTGCAACAAGCTCCCTGCTCATATCCTTTCTCTGAGCGTCGGAGAACATGGTAATTCGATTGCTTGCCGACATGTTAAGTCCCTGTACCGTCTGAGTAATGCCATCATCACCGCCGACGATTTTGAAACAGTTTTTGATGCTGTCCTTATCTCCGTCAATGGTTATCTCATCCGACAGGTTGCCTGTGGATATGAAAATGTCTGTGTCTGTGCCGATACCTGTTACATGAGCGGGAGAATTGCAGTTCTGGCAGACGCCGTTAATGATGTTCCGGTAGATGGAGGGAGAATTTTTCTGCAAAGAGTTTTTGGCTTCCTCCCAGCAATGTTTACAATACTGCATATCGTAAAAGTGGAGGATTCGCTCTGCTTTATTATCCTCCGTCCGGCGAAGCTCAATCTCATAGGCGCCGTTTATTTCCTGCGCAATATCATTCAGGATGCTGATGATGTCAGTATTTTCCCATGAAAAGGTTCTCTGGACATGTCGCAGTGTTTCGCTTACATTGCCAATCTTATAATGTGGGGCATAGGTCAGTATGCGGTGGAGCAGAGAAGATTCTCTTAATTTTTTCTTTTCCGTTTCATCTGTGTTAATCGGCAGCTCACGGTAGAGTACGGTAGGATATTTTTCATCGTAGTCGTTCCTTGCCGTATCCTCCTCGGTGTTGATATCCAGTGTCGCCAATATCTGAGACAATTCGGAATGACCAAGCGACTGTGCAGAAACGCTCTTGGAGACATGGGAGGATTCCTCCTCGCTGACAGAACACTCGAAAAATCCATATCCCCGAACTTCGATGACGGATAAATCATCCAGTTCATGGAAGCTTTCACATTCTCTGCCGTTTACCTCACGGTAGTAAGTAAAGCTGACTTCATCTGCATTATTTACGTCGCCCCTTGTCAGCTGTAAATTTTCAACAGGATATAGTTCGCCCTTTCGATGAAGGCGTTTGTCGACAAGAAATATTTGTGGTGTTTCCAATTATATCACCGCCTTTCTTGGCACCCGCCATTTCATGGTAATGTCACAGTTGCCTGTTACAGTGATTTCGTTTTCCCGGTTTTCAAAAGTGTTTCCTATGGTAAACCAGCGCCAGTTGAAATCGTCATAAAGTGTTTTGTGTTCCTCGGTGTCAAAATGGGAGGAGGAGATTTTCCGGTTTTCCATGATAATTGTCTCCCCCGGATTACAGTTCTTAATCTGTGTGGTAATTCCGGTAAGAGCGTTGGCAATGGAAACGTCCTGTGCCTCGGCATTTTCATTTACATGAAGCGTTACGGACGGATAAACGACGCCGATTTCATCCGAGCTGTCATATAGTTTTACTGTCGTTGTCCCGGCGGAGGAGATAGTGGCGGTCTTAACTTCCGACCAGCCATATGGCGCGTCACATAATACAGTCAATGTAAGCCCATAACATTCTCCGGTTATCATATACCGCTCGGCATTGATTTGACAGTAGTAAAAAATGTTTTCATAGCCTTCCTGAATAAACTGCAAATCTTTATACTCTTTGCGGACAAGCCAGCGCATGAGAAAAGCCAGTTCCCGCTCGGAGAGCGGCTCTGATTTTTCGTCGCCGCCAATATCCTTGCATATCTGAAAGGTGAATGTCAGCGGTTCGTTGTAGGCGCTTCCGGTTTTTACCCACCTGTCAGAGCCCGGCGCCTTAAAGTTTGTAAATTCAATACGGCTGCCGGCCGCGGCTTCTCCGCCCTCTGCCCGGTCGAAAGAGCAGATGGTCAGGTCGTATTCCTTGCTTGATATGCCATCAAAAATAAATTCAGTACAATACAATATCATTCACCTCTTTTATTAAGAATTTTTGCGGCTTGGGGATTTATTTGGTTTGATTATCTTTTCCAGCTCGTTTTTGTAATGCGCTGTAATCGTCTGGTTCTGAAGAATTAGTTCTTCATAGCGTTTTTTTAATCTGCGGACATTGGCAATCAATTCCTCGTAATCGTTCTGGTATGCCGACAGGGCTTCCAGTTTTGCGTATGCCTCGTTTCTTTCCCGCTCCAGCCGCATGCACTCTCTTTCCAGCAGAGTGGTAGTGTTAAAATTTCTCTTGAATATTGACATGGGTTCTAAGTCCTTTCTTTCTATATTTTTGCAATGGAAAAAGAGCAGCCATCGGTAAATGACTGCTCTTAAAGTGTTAAAATTGTTAAAGTCTCTGAATGTTACTTGTGATTCTTCCTTTTGTCATCAGGTCGTGGACGCTGACACCCAGCGCGCGCTGTACCTTTTTGTCGGTCTGCAGAGCAGTGACAAAATCGTCTACATCCTGTACATTTGGCAGTTCAATTTTGTCAAAATGAATGTCGCCAAAGGTATTTGATGGTGTTGGGAGATTTGGCATAATTGGAATGTCCTTCATGTTATTCAGTAAATCCGTTGCCGTTGGAATAACCTTAACAAATTTTTGTAATTCCGCAACGTTTTCCGGACTGATTAAGCCCTCGCCGTTGCGAACCATGGCAAGACCGTCTTCGCCTTGGGATTTGACAAGTTTGGCGATGCCGCCGTGTTTGAAGCCCTTGACTTTAAGTTGTTTCAATCTTTTATAAAGATTGCCGCTTTTAGATGCGCCATTGTATTTTATTCCTAAAATACCCGCAAGTTCTTCTATTTTTCCTTCCTTGAGGACTTTTTTCTTTTTCTTTTTGTTACGTTCCCATACTACTTGGTTGATGTCACTATATTGACTCTTTTTTTTGCCTTTTTTTGGCTCTTTTAGATTATTTTTATCCGTAATAAAATCTTCAGCATTTTCTTTAGCTAAATCATCCATTACTGTACTTCCGCCAGTAGTCCATTCTGTAGTATGTTGCCCTGAAGTTTTTGAGCCGTCTGGTTTTGTCACAGTAAATCCAGATGAAGAAGGTTTTGGATTACTCGTTGGGTTTGGGTTCTTGACATCTTGATAGGCTTTAATAATATTAGCTGCCTGATCTTTTAAGACTTGGGAAATCGCAGACGAATCATCTCCGTTTATTGCACCCCTCATAGAAGTGACAATTGTTCCCTCGCTTCCCAATGCCGTCATAACACTTGAAAAATCTTCAGTGTAATTATAGCCATAGCTGTCTGCGTAGCTGTCGATAACACCTTTTATTGTAGTTCCGTTTTTATTGATAGCTTCTATACCGTCTTTCAATAACTGATTCTGGTCTTTAAACAGGTTATTCATCAGGTCTTCATACTCTGTATATAGGTTATCCAGCATATTCTGCTGGTCGCTGATATATTTGTCGTACTCGGTATCCTGTAATTCCTGCCTTGCTTCATCAATGCTTGCCTGAAGGGAAGACCGTTTTGCACGTCCTTCTTCTGAGTCATCGCCCTGTAATGCGGCATACTGTTTTTCTAATGCAGCGATATT
>DEUM01000038.1 GCA_002362575.1 Lachnoclostridium sp. UBA3262
CATATTTCATTTGACACTATCTTTTATTCTTTTCCGGGACACATAATTCATCAATATATAAAGTTAATAAAAAAAGTCCCTCTACCCTAAAGAACAAATCCAGAGGAGAAATTCCTACAAGAAAAATGAAATTTTTTTATTTTTTTTCAATTTTAAAGAAAAAAACTAAATTTTTGCATTGAAATCTTAAAAAAGCGAGACAAATCCTCCCAAAAAACTTTCAGGCCATTTGTCTCGCGTAACATCTATTGGGAACAAAAACCTTTTGCCCCCAATATTATAATATATATATCTACTTTTTCCCTGCCAATTCAATACGAATCAGCGATTTTCTAAGCGCCAAATCCGCACGTGCCATATTGATGTTGGTATCAGTACTTTTTAACCGGCGTTCCGCACGTGCCTTCGCCTCCATTGCACGATTCACATCAATCTCCTCCGGCCACTCACAGGATTGGGCAAGAATCGTCACCTTTTCCTGTGTAATTTCCATAAAGCCTTCCAGCACAGCAGCCTCCTTCAATTGATTTGCCCCCTCCGTAATGGTGAGGACGCCCGGCGCCACTATCGTAGTCAGCGGAATATGGTCGGCATAAATACCGATATCGCCTTCGGTCGTTGTCAATTCCACCATCTCCACATCACCTGTGTAAAACACACGCTCCGGAGAAATCACTTCCAACTGGAATTTTTTCAACTCTGCCATGTTGTATCACTTCCCTTCTTTATTACGGGCTACAACATCCTCAATACTTCCGGCGTTCAGGAAATAGCTTTCCGGAATATCATCATGCTGTCCATCCAGAATTTCCTTGAATCCCTGAATTGTATCTGCCAAAGGAACATATTTTCCCGGAAGTCCGGTAAACTGCTCCGCTACATTAAACGGCTGTGACAAGAAACGCTGCACCTTTCTGGCACGGTTTACAAGCAGCTTCTCATCTTCTGAAAGCTCATCCATACCAAGAATTGCAATGATATCCTGCAGCTCTTTATATCTCTGCAGAATCTCCTGTACACCACGCGCCACCTTATAGTGCTCCTCACCAAGAATACGAGGATCCAGCATACGGGAAGTCGATTCCAGCGGATCCACCGCAGGATAAATACCAAGCTCCGCAATCGAACGCTCAAGTACCGTCGTTGCATCCAGATGGGCAAACGTCGTCGCCGGAGCCGGGTCAGTCAGGTCGTCCGCCGGTACATATACTGCCTGTACAGAAGTAATCGAACCGCTCTTTGTCGAGGTGATACGCTCCTGTAATGTTCCCATCTCAGTCTGTAAGGTTGGCTGGTAACCAACCGCACTTGGCATACGTCCCAAAAGCGCTGACACCTCGGAACCTGCCTGTGTAAAACGGAAAATATTATCAATGAAAAGAAGCACGTCCTTACCGCCCTTATCACGGAAATACTCCGCCATCGTCAGCCCGGTAAGACCAACTCTCATTCTCGCTCCCGGCGGCTCGTTCATCTGACCGAATACCATGGTCGTCTTGTCGATAACACCGGACTCAATCATTTCATAATACAAGTCGTTACCCTCACGGGTACGCTCGCCAACTCCGGTGAATACCGAATATCCACCGTGCTCTGTCGCAATATTGGTAATCAGCTCCTGAATCAGTACCGTCTTACCTACTCCGGCGCCTCCGAACAGACCAATCTTTCCACCCTTCTGATATGGACACAGAAGGTCGATAACCTTAATTCCGGTCTCCAAAATTTCAGATTCTGTCGACTGTTCTTCGAATGACGGCGCCTTTCTGTGAATCGGATCATATTCCTTCACTTCCGGCGGTGCCTTTTCATCAATCGGCTGTCCCAAAACGTTAAACATACGTCCCAACGTTTCTTCACCTACCGGCACCGTAATCGGCGCTCCCGTTGCCACTGCCTCCATGCCGCGGACAAGACCGTCGGTCGGCCCCATCGCGATACAGCGCACGGTATCGTCACCCAGATGCTGGGCAACCTCCACTACCAGCGTGCTGTCATTATTTGTCTTTATTTCAATGGCATCATATATTTCCGGAAGCTTGCCCTCCCTGAACTTAATGTCAAGTACGGCACCAATAATCTGAGTGATAATGCCAAGACATTTACTGTCTTTGTTCTCTGCCATCTTTATTTTTTCACTCCTTCCTTATTCGATTGCCGACGCACCGGCAACAATTTCTGTAAGCTCTTGGGTAATCGCCGCCTGACGCGCACGATTGTACTGAAGTCCCAGAGTGTCTATCATTTCCTCTGCATTGCTTGTCGCAGAGTCCATCGCCTGCATTCTCGCACCGTTCTCACTGGCTACCGCCTCTACCAGTGCACCGAATATCAGACTGTTTATATACAGTGGAATAATATAACCGAGCGTTTCTTCTTCCTCCGGCTCATAATTCATCAACGCTACCGGACCTTTTTTCTCCTCGGCAGCGTCTTCCTGCATTTCCTCCATATCTTCCTTTGAAAAAGGAAGCATCTTGATTAGTGTCGGAATCTGCGTCACTGTATTCTTAAAAACGGTATATGCCAGATACACTTCGTCAATTTCACCGTCTTCCAATGCGCTTGCCACCGTTTTCCCGATGGTTACGGCATCCCCAAACAGCGGGTTATTCATAACTTCCGAGAAATCTCCTTTACAGGTATAGCCCTGACGCTGTATAGACTCCATGCCCTTGCGTCCTACCGGAAAAATAATCGTGTTCTCCGGACTGAACTCTCCCTGCGAGATAAGCTTTATGACATTGGAATTGTACCCTCCGGCAAGTCCCCGATTCGAAGTAATCAGGATAACTCCCTTTTTCTTCGTCCCGTCGCCCGTCTTCTCCGCCAGATATGGATTGTTCACGCTGCCGGATTTTGCAAGCATCCCGGATACCGTCCGGTACATTTTGTCGAAATACGGCTTTGTCTCCTCCGCACGGCCTTTCGCCTTCTGCAGCTTTACCGTGGAGACAAGCTTCATCGCCTTTGTTATCTGAGAAGTGCTCTGTATACTTTCCTTACGCCTTTTGATATCTCTCATTGAGGCCATATCATCACACCTCTCTAATTTTCATACAAAAATGTTTTTTTGAATTCTTCGATTGCCTTAACCAGCTTTTCTTCCGTCGCACCGCTGATTTCCTTTTCATCACGGATTGCCGAAAGCACGTCCGGATATTTGGTATCCATAAATTCAAACAGTTCCTTTTCAAATCTAAGAATATCCTCTACCGGAATATCAAGCAGATACTGTTTTGTCGCCGCATAAATGATAATAACCTGATACCAAACCGGCAATGGCGCATACTGCCCCTGCTTTAAAATCTCACGGATTCGTTCACCCTGGTCTAACTGACGTTTGGTATCCGCATCCAAATCCGAACCGAACTGTGAAAAGGCTGCCAGCTCACGGTACTGGGCAAGCTCGATACGAATCGGTCCGGCAATCTTTTTCATCGCCTTTATCTGGGCAGAACCACCTACACGCGATACGCTGAGTCCCGGGTTTACTGCCGGACGGAAACCGGAGTTAAACATCTCTGTCTCCAGATAAATCTGACCGTCTGTAATCGAAATTACGTTTGTCGGGATATAGGCAGATACGTCGCCCGCCTGCGTCTCGATAATCGGCAGTGCTGTCAGTGAACCGCCTCCGAGTTTGTCGGAAAGCTTCGCCGCACGCTCTAACAATCTGGAATGAAGATAGAATACATCACCCGGATACGCCTCACGTCCCGGCGGTCTGCGGAGCAGCAGCGACAGGGTACGGTAGGCAGTAGCATGTTTACTCAAATCATCATAAACAATCAGTACATCCTTTCCGTTTTCCATCCACTCCTCGCCGATTGCACAGCCTGCATATGGAGCAATATACTGTAACGGCGCCAGCTCACTTGCCGTAGCTGCAACGACTGTCGTATAGTCCATAGCACCGCTTTCTTCCAGCGTTTTTACAATATTGGCAACAGTTGAAGATTTCTGACCGATTGCCACATAAATACACAGTACATCCTGGTCTTTCTGGTTAATAATCGTGTCAATCGCAATCGCCGTCTTACCTGTCTGGCGGTCACCGATAATCAGCTCACGCTGTCCCCTTCCGATTGGCACCATGGAGTCAATCGCCTTAATACCTGTCTGCAATGGCGTATCTACCGACTTACGGGAGATAACACCGGATGCCACTCTCTCAATCGGACGGATTTTATCTGTGTTAATTGGCCCTTTACCGTCAATCGGCTGTCCAAGCGCATTGACTACGCGCCCTGACATGGCGTCTCCGACCGGAACCGTTGCGACACGGCCTGTTGTCTTTACGATATCGCCCTCATTTATGTTCGAGGTATCGCCGAGTAATACAGCACCTACATTATCCTCCTCCAGATTCAGCACCATTCCGTAAATCTCATTCGGAAATTCGAGCAGCTCTCCCTGCATCGCTTTTTCCAGACCATGTATACGGGCAATACCGTCAGCAACCTGAATTACTGTTCCTACATTCGCCACTTCAAATTCTGTACTATATTTCTTTATTTCTTCTTTAATCACTGAACTGATTTCTTCAGGTCTTAAATTCATGTTCCAAATACACCTTCTTTCCTAAAATTTTTTAAATCTAGGACAATTTTACCTTGCTTAATTCTCTCGACATCACATCTATCTTAGAACGGATACTGTTGTCAAGAATCTGGTTACCGATACGAATTACCATACCGCCCAAAAGACTTTCATCTACATGGTAGCTTACGGATAAAGTTTCGTACCTTGAAACCTCGAGAAGTTTATTTTCTATCTGATTCTTCTGGCTGTCTGTCAGAGGCAGCGGAGTCGAAACATCTACCAGACCAATTTTCATGTATTCTGTTACTTGTTCATCAAAATAGTCCAGCACGGAAAGAACCTCGCCGATTCGTCCTTTTTGTACAAGCACATGGAAAAGTCCCATCATTTCCTTTGACAGTTCATTCCCGAACGCTTCCTCCAGCATGGAAAGCTTCTTCTCCTGAGTCATTTCCGGATGGCACAGCACAGGTAAAAATTCCGGATTTTCTGCAATCGTCTGCCTTGCTACAGCAGCCTCTTTCCACACATCCTCGAGTTTATTCTCCTCCAGTGCAAGTGAAAATAAAGCATCTCCATATACCTTTGAAACTAATTTTGCCATGTATCATCACCCATTTCCTTCAATGTCTCGTCGATGAGCTTTTCCTGTGTCGCCTCATCCATAGACTCAGCTACAAACTTGCCTGCCATAAGGGCTGCCACCTGAACCATTTCCTGTTTCATTTCGTCACGGACTTTATCCTTTTCCAGAGCAACTTCTTTTTCCGCACGGGTTACGATGCGGCGGGCTTCTTCATTCGCCTCTGCCACAATCTCACTCTCCTTGACCTGTGCCTTTTTCCTTGCCTCTGCCAAAAGGACGGCTGACTCATCTTCTACCTTAGCAAGCTTTTCACTATATTCTGATTTCATTCCCAGCGCCTCCTGCTTGGCACCGGCTGCCTCGTTTAACTGTCCCTGAATAAAATCCTTTCGCTTCTGAATCAGTTTCCTCGCCGGATTGAACAACAGATACGATAAAAGGATAAACAGAAACAGCATGGCAATCAATGTAATACCTGTATCAAACAATGTCTGGGCATCAAGACCAAATATTCTTGGTGACACTTATAATCCCTCCTTTCTCATATTTTTCTCGGATGGATTTTATTAGCCGATAAGTGGATTTGCAAAAAGCAAAATCATGGCTACAGCCAGACCATAAAGACCTGTTGTCTCAGCAACTGCCTGACCAAGGAGCATGGTTGACATAATCTCACCGCGGGCACCCGGGTTGCGTCCCACTGCATTTGCACCATAACCTGCTGCGATACCCTGTCCTACACCAGGTCCGATACCTGCGATAACTGCCAATCCTGCACCAATCGCTGATGCTGCTTTGATAATTGCTAATTCCATAATCTTTTCCTCACTTTCTGCCGCACATAGCGGTCTTAATTTTTAATCATCAATATCTGCGGCATTCGCAATGAATACCATCGTCAACATGGCGAATACATACGCCTGTAATGCGCCGGCAAATACATCCAGATAAGCATGCAGGGCAGCCGGCCAAACCAGAAGTACCACCGAAGGCAGTAATCCGTAAATCAATGCCATCATCATGGTTCCGGATAAAATGTTGGCAAACAAACGCAGTGACAATGAAACCGGTGTTGCAAATTCACTAATGATATTCACCGGCAGGAACAAGAAAATCGGTTCAAACAAGCCTTTTATCTTGCCCATCTTCTGCCATTTGAAGCCCTGGTACTGAATCATGATAAAGGTAATCAGCGCCAGTGGAAGTGTTACGCCATAGTCCGCTGTCGGCGGTCTGAGTCCAAAGAGTCCCGACAGGTTACACGTAATAATCAGCATAAATAATACGCCGATATAGTTGCGGAACTTTGGCCCAAGTATTCGTCCCATATTGTCGTGAACCAGATTATCCAGTGTCTCCACCAGAAGCTCAAGGACATTCAGAAAACCACTCGGGGCCTTTGTCGGATCTGCCTTTTTAATTACCCTGTTCGCCACAATGGCAAAGGCAATCAGCACCACCAGAACAATAGCCAGACATACATGGCTTGTTGTAATATAGACGGTCACACCGCCAATGGATATCGGCTGGTAGCCATGTATATAAAAATCAACTCCTTCCACGCTTTCATCTCCTTTCCTCTTTTATTTATAACATGCAGACTCCCTTGTCTTTACTCGGTATCTGCTTTATTACCATTCATTTCTTCGCTTCCGCTTTTTGTATTTCCCCTTTTCCGGTTTTCATACAGGGGGACGCAGAGTGCCGCTGCCTTTCTTCCAAGCATCCCGGCAAACACCGTATATGGCATAACCCACTGTGAAATATAAAAGCTTCCTGCCAGCACTGCAAGCTCCAGCAGATTACGGACAATCGACATTAACCGTGAGTGGTTTACCGCCTTTTTCTCCGGCAAATCCATCTCGATATCAAGGCTTCGGTAAAGATGTATCATCATCAGGGTAGCGGTCAGGCTGCCCACAATCTCCCCCAGCACATAGGCAAGCGGGTTCGCTACAAAAAATACACCTGCCAGAATAACCACTCCGGCAAAAATCCAGATGCCGGCAATCACTTCCAGCAGACTAGTTCTGGCTGTCTTCATCTATATTCCCCTTCTCTGTCTCTCCATTCTCATCTCCCTGCTTTTTCTGGCCGGGCGTATATCTCCCCGACAAAACAAGCAGACTACGGATTGCCGCCATAATACCAATCAGCATCATAATCATAACCCAATACTTTGTGCCAAATAAGCGGTCAATATAAAATCCAATCGCCATGCTCATTCCCATACAGGTCAGCATCGCCAGCCCCATCTGTAATATCATCGCAAGCGAGCGAAAAATCTCTTTTCGGTTTTTTTTTTCATCTCTTTTTCTCATAATAATTCTTTCACATTTCTCTGGCTTTTCTGACACATGCCTTCTGACCTTCAATCACAGCGCTGCGCAATCCCTTTTCCTCTAACACACGGACTGCTTCTATCGTAGTTCCGCCCGGCGAACATACCATATCCTTTAACTCACCCGGATGTTTTCCTGTCTCCAGTACCATTTTCGCACTGCCGTAAACCGTCTGCGCCGCCAGCCGGTAGGCCTGTTCCCTTGGCATGCCGTCTGCTACAGCAGCATCCGCCATCGCTTCTATAAACATAAAAACATAAGCAGGAGAACTGCCACTGACACCGATTACTGTATCTATCATACTCTCCGAAACAACGGCAACAATGCCGAAACATTCGAAAAGACTGACCGCTTCCGCCTGCTCATCACTTGTAACATTATCATTAAAACACATGCCGGAAGCCCCCGCAAGTACAAGGGCAGGGGTATTTGGCATAGTCCTGACTAATTTGATAGTCTTCCCAAAAAGCTTCTCGATATTCGAAATGCTCTGGCCTGCAGCAATGGAAACCACCAGCGTATCCACTGACACATAAGGCGCGATTTCCGGAATCACGTCCTCGAACTGATATGGCTTTACCGCAAGAATCAGCACATCTGCCCTCCTTGCTACCTCGGTGTTATCCGACGTTACCATTACGCCATACTCCTTCTGAATCTGCTCCAGCGCTTCCTCATTTCTCCGGGAAACAATGATTTCATCCTTCTTATATGTTCCCTTATCTAAAATCCCTTTCAGCATGGCTTTCGCCATATTGCCGCATCCAATAAACCCCAGCATATTCTGTCAACCTCCGGTATTGTCTGTTATTCTTCAATCATATCTACACGGCGTTTATGCCTCTCTACGCCAGAAAATTCTGTATCTAAAAAGGTATCGACAATCTTTTCCGCCAGCCCCGGCCCGATTACTCTGGCGCCAAACGCAAGAATATTAGCGTCATTATGTAATCTGGTCGCCTCGGCACTAAAACAGTCGCTGCAGACTGCCGCACGGATTCCTTTTACCTTATTGGCGGCAATGGAAATACCGATTCCTGTTCCGCATATCAGGATACCCTTATCACATTCTCCATTTACTATCGCGTTGGCTACTTTTTTCCCGTAAACCGGATAGTCTACCGGATCTGCGTTGTAGCTGCCGTAATCCTTATACTCCAGTCCCCGGTCTTCTAAGTGCTTCATAATAACCTGTTTTAATTCGTAACCTGCCTGGTCGCTTCCTAATGCTATCATAGTCAACTCCACTCCAATCTCTTTTTCATCTTATATAGTAAATCCTTTAATTCCACATAGCTGTTCTCGTACGCCTCCTCATCCCCTCCATACGGATCTGTCACGTCTCCCTCCTCCTCTACAAACTCTTTCAGAGTATAGACATTTTCTGTCAGGGTAAAATCCTCCACTAACTTTACCTTCTCCGTAAAGTTCATGGCAATGACCAGCGTATTCTCATCCACGTCCTCAGCAGTAAGCTCCTTTGAGGTCTGCTCCTCGCACGGTACTGCATGGTTCATGAGTACATCCGTTACCTTCATGTTTCTCGGCTCCGGAAACAGCACTACCAGTCCCCGTGAATATATCTCCTTCGTCTTATCCATCAGAATACTTTTAAATATCCATTCTGCCATCGGACTCAGATAAACATTTTCTTTACATACAAATATGACCTTGTTATAGTCCGTCACACACATTCCTCCACATCATTTCCCCGGAAGATACTCAATGCGATGCCCCGCCGCCTTCAAAAGACGATTCATCAGCGCTTCGCTTTTTTCTTCCCCGGAGAAGCATTCGGAAAAAATGACTTCCACTCCCAAATGGTCAAACTCCCGCAAGGCGCCATAAAGTCCCTGTCCGATTGTATGCCCTTCCCGTGAGCCTGCGACAACAACTTGTCCATGCGGATAGTATTCTTTTGTTTCTTCTGTCGCCAGAATACCAACTTTAGAAGCCGGATACCGGCTTGCTATCCCGTTGATTTTTTCGATTACTTCTGACATTCTGCCTTCATACACTGTCATCTGTGCCTTCGGTGCATAATGGCGGTACTTCATTCCCGGTGCTTTTGGCGGAACGGACGAAACATCCGCATTCTCTAAAGCAGAGTCAAGCGCTACCTCGCCGACAATGCCCGAAATCATTTCACTTGTAATATAGCCCGGCCTTAATATTACCGGAACCTCCTCTGTAAGGTCAATAATCGTGGACTCCAAACCGATCCCCACGCTTCCACCGTCGATAATCATATCGATCTTCCCTGAGAGGTCTTCCTTCACGTGTTCTGCGCTCGTAGGACTCGGCCTTCCCGATGCATTTGCACTCGGCGCCGCCACCGGCACTCCTGCGCTCGCAATCAGTTCCCTTGCTCCCTCATGCTCCGGCATACGGACTGCCACTGTATCCAGCCCGCCCGTCGTCTCATAGGGAACACATTCCTTCTTTTCAAATATAAGCGTCATCGGCCCCGGCCAAAAGGCTGACATCAGCTTTTCTGCTTTCTCCGGCACATACCGGACAATGGAATTTAGGTCTTCTCTCTTACTGATATGGAGAATCAGGGGATTATCACTGGGCCGCCCCTTCGCTGCATATATTTTCATGGAAGCCTCTCTCATCAGTCCATTTCCTCCGAGTCCATATACTGTCTCTGTCGGAAATGCTACCAGACCACCATTTCGAAGAATCTCTGCCGCCCGTGCAAGAGCTTCTTTCTCGTAGCCCCTTTCCCTGCTCCATGTGATATATTCCGTCTTCATATCTGTTTCCTTCATTCCTGTTAAAAATATCCACTTTCTAATTCAATATCATAGCATATTTCCATTATTTATACAAGAAATTTTCAATCCCTTCGCAAATCCCTTTTGCCATCTTCTGCTGATACTTTTCATCCCGCAGCAGGCTCTCCTCTGTCGGATTTGACAGAAAGCCACATTCTACAATCGCAAACGGACAGGTAATTTTTTTCAGCATATAATAACCGCTGTTTGCCTTCTCCACCCGGCGGTTGCCATCCCCGATAATCTCCTTTACTGTTTGCTGCAAAATCCCCGCCAGTTTTTTCCCCTGCTCCGAGCCAGTATAATAAAACACCTGCGCCCCGCTCGTTCCCGCCGAGAAACTGTTTTGATGAATACTGACTGCCACTGCTGGCTCTGCCTCGTTTATCATTTTTACACGGTTTTTTAAGTCCGTTATCTTTTTTGACTTCCCGGACTCATCGCCGAGCGCCTTATCTTCCGTCCTCGTCATATAAACCGTGTAGCCGCTCTCACGCAAAATCTTTTCGACTTTTTTTGCAATTGCCAGATTGATATCCTTTTCCAGCGTGTTTTGCGTCCCCACCTTCCCCGGATCGAAACCTCCATGCCCAGCGTCAATCACAACCTTTGCTTTCGTTCCCTTCGCCGTCATATTCAGCGTCGGCATATTCTCCCTGTTCCAGACTGTCAGAAAAAAAATGGCAGCCACGGCAATGAAAATTCCGCCAGCTACCATTTGTACTCTATATTTTTTCAATGTATCATCTCCGGCATATATTCATTTCATAAAAATATATGTCCGGGAAGTTGTCTGTTATTCTCACCTTCGGCTGATGAAGTTATTTCTTTACTCTCACACTTCGTTTGCCGCACCACGCTCCCACCTCATCGTCGTCATATAGCGCTGCTATCTCGATGTAATACCTCCGCCCCTTCTTCAGTTTTTTCAGTGTATACTTGTTCTCCTTCTCGTTATATCCCACTCCTGCTTTCACCGGATCTTCTGGCTCGTACTTGGCATTGGCCATATCCCTTTTCGTGGAATAACGTACGACAAATCCAACCGCATCCACTTTTTTGTGGTCTCCTACCGATATCTTTATCTTTTTTCCCTTTACATTTTTAACCTTGTATTTAATAAAGATTGGGCTTACCTTTATCGTCCCATGTGTGGAAGCGCCTAAACGAAACGTATACACATCTGGATTGTCTATATTTTTATCTACTTTCCATGCCAGAAAATAACGTCCTTTTCTCGTAATCTTTTTCCCCGGAAGCTTTAAATCACTGCCGTAACGGTATGTCCTCGGAAGCTTACACTTAGCCCTTCCTCCCTTTAAGTCATACCTGATTTTATACTTCTTCCCTTTTGCTTTTGCCGTTCTTCCAGCCGGCACACGGTTTTTCTTTCTTTCATTTACATACCATGTCTTCCTCTTTTTGCAGTTATCCAGAGGAATGGAAAGAGAAGAACGGTTGACTACTGTTTTTAGGGAAGGGCAGCGAGCAATAGCGTTTGGCTGAAACTCTTCCAGAGATTCCGGCAAGGTCAGCTTTTTCAATGCCGTACAGGAATGAAATGCCCGCTTTCCAATATGGGTGACCGAATCCGGTATTTCTAACGATGTCAAGCCGGTACAGTCCTGAAAGGCACAATCCCCGATATATGTAACCGATTCCGGTATTTCTATTGATTGCAGGTCATCACAGGCAGCAAAAGCAGATTTTTCTATCTGTTCCAGTGTAGAGGGAAGCTCTACCTTTTTAAAACCTTGATAAAAACAGTGATTGCTAAATATGTTTTCCAGAACAGTAAGCCCTTCCGGCAGCTTTACGCTTTCAATATCCAGTTCCATACCCTCAAAAGCATTGGGCGAAATGGACGTAATTCCCCTTTGGATAACCAGCCTGTTGCAGGAGGAATACCACTTTTTTACCTTTCTCGTCCAACCATAGGTCAGCCTTCCCTCTCCCTTTATGACTAGTGTTTTATTATTATTTCTCCACTCGCAGGTAATCGTTGGGTTTACTTCTTCTTTTTTACCTTCTTTCGCAAATGACCTCTCCGGCGTCACAAGCATAGATAACACCAGCGCTGTAATAAGTAATAATGACACACTCTTTTTCATGGTTTCCTCCTCCATTTCTGCGTTGCATTTTACACATAATGCAACGATTAGCCTGACGGGAGCAAGTCGAACCCATGGTAATCGCTAAATCCTTTATGCTGTTAAAGCGGCGAGTATCCTATGGTTTCTTGCCGTTATATCACTCCCCGAAAAATA
>DEUM01000024.1 GCA_002362575.1 Lachnoclostridium sp. UBA3262
AAAAAATGGGGAAACTCAAATGCCCTGTATTTTGACAAATCAGGGTGGGAGTGATAAGATTAGGCAGGGAGAAATGAGGAGGTTCAAGGTTTGGCGGACTGTGGGGGCGTGTAGCGGAATGGAGGAGTAAATGACAAAAGATTTAACAGTTGGAAAACCAGGCACGGTTTTATGGAAGTTTTGTCTGCCACTGTTTGGCAGTGTCATTTTTCAGCAGATTTATAACATCGCGGATAGCTTTGTGGCGGGAAAGTTCATCAACAATGACGCCCTTGCGGCGGTAGGAAACAGCTATGAGATTACATTGATTTTTATCGCGTTTGCTTTTGGGTGTAACATCGGCTGTTCCGTAATTGTCTCTCAGCTTTTTGGAGCAAAGAAGTATGGCGACATGAAAACGGCGGTATATACAACTCTGATTGCCAGCGGTGTCCTGTGTGTGGTTCTGATGCTGTGCGGCATATTATTCTGCAGTCAGTTGCTGGGAGTTATCAATACACCGCCAGATATCCTTTCTGATTCCAAACTTTATCTGGATATTTATATACTCGGACTGCCCTTCGTATTTTTTTACAATGTGGCGACAGGGATTTTCTCTGCGCTGGGGGACTCGAAAACCCCATTTCTGTTTCTTGCCTGTTCCTCGGTATCGAATATTGCGGTAGATATATTATTTGTAGCACAGTTTGGCATGGGAGTAGCCGGTGTAGCTTGGGCGACATTCCTCTGTCAGGGTATTAGCTGTGTGTTAGCAGTTGTTGTTGTCTTTCGGAGGCTTAAGACGATTCCGGAAGGTAACGGGAGTAAAATTTTTTCATGGAAATTGTTCCGGAGTATTTCCATAATTGCTGTTCCAAGTATTTTACAGCAAAGTTTCATTTCTGTTGGAAATATCGTGATTCAAGGCGTTATCAATGGGTTTGGTATTGCGGTTATGGCGGGGTACTCTGCCTCAGTGAAGCTGAATAATATGATAATTACTTCCCTGACAACGCTTGGCAACGGAATCTCGAATTTTACAGCTCAAAATCTTGGCGCAGGGAAATACGACCGTATACGGGCAGGGTTCAAAGAGGGAGTCCGGCTTGTGTGGATGCTCTGTATTCCGGTTGCTTTACTTTATTTTACCGCCGGGCGTTATCTCGTGTACATTTTTCTGGATAGTCCGGTCGGGCAGGCAGTCGATGTGGGAGCAACGTTCCTTCGGATTCTCGCGCCATTTTACCTTGTCATATCGGTAAAGCTTGTGGCAGATGGGGTGCTTCGTGGAGCTGGCCTGATGAAACGGTTTATGATTACTACATTTACAGACCTTATTCTGCGTGTCCTGCTTGCTGTTGTATTGTCGAAGACGTCACTGGGCAGTAATGGAATCTGGTTATCGTGGCCGATCGGCTGGAGCATTGCAATGGTTTTGTCTACAGTTTTTTATGCAAAAGCAGGTTGGAAGAAAGGTAATATAAGAAGAATGTGAGGAAATGGATAGAATGAAGAACAGAATGATTGATTTTTTGTTGGAACATGGTG
The DNA here is from genome assembly GCA_002362575.1 of Lachnoclostridium sp. UBA3262. Lineage (GTDB taxonomy): Bacteria > Bacillota > Clostridia > Lachnospirales > Lachnospiraceae > Eubacterium_F. The sequence goes on from DEUM01000024.1 coordinate 1,528, forward strand.
GTTGCAGTATTCAATACAGAATAAAAAGGGAAATTTTGAACGAGGAAGCTGCAAGTAGTGAACTATCCTGTTTACAGGAACAGATTCGAAGTAAACCAAGGGTAAAGAAGGTTATAAGCAAGAGACACCCTGATGGATGGATTGGTGAAGAACTGCATGGCAGACCAGGACAGGGACTGGACTCAAGCGTTTCCTTTTTGTTGTCTCAGGGAATAGAAAGAGACAGCGAACTAATGAAAGAAGTGGTTTCTGCATTGCTTAGAGGAAAAGAAGATACGCCTTACAGGACAACCTTTAAAGGAGGAGAGGCACTGGACATAGGAGGACGGGGAGGAAACAAAGCGGTCAAGGCAGGTATTTTGGCGGAACTGGGTGAGGAGGATAATGTGTTTGTTCAGGATGAGCTAAGGACAAGCCTTCGTTATCTAAGGGATTCGCTAGAATATGAAACAATAGATGATTTCTCTCTGGTAAACAAGAAAGGTGTCAGGTATTATAAGCCGGATTCCCATTTTCCGGGAGCAAATCACTTGAATTTATTAAGTGAAACCCGAGGATGGAGAACAGACGAGAATATAGAATTGGTAAAAAGGTCTTTGGTGCATTGTATGCAGATTATGCAGGGACATTCCCATGACATTATGTTTAAAGCGAAAAGTCATTTTGTGGGACCATTTAATTTTAAGTGGAGTTTGGGAGATTTTGACATTAGTGAAATAAATCAGGATTCATATGCGCTTGTCTGGTGGCTGCGCAGTTTGTATAAATTATCAAAGCTGGGAGTAGTCAATGATGTTCCGGAATTAAAAAAAGCATACGATTATCTTTTGCAGTTAGTTGAGAGTGAGGAAATAGTAAATCTACAAAATGAGGCTAGTTTGAAAAGGTATAAAGAAATTTTGTCTGTGGAGAGTAGCTGGAGAAAGCAGGAAAGCATTTATTGCGATATAATGTTTTATCCCATTATGATTTTGTATTATGTGAAACAATGTTAGGGAATGTACAGGATAAAGGGTTGACATATTGAGCCGCACAAAATATAATGAATAATAGGATTGAGCAAAAGCCTTGATACGATATTTCGGTCAAGGCTTTTGATAAATCGGGGAGGTGCTGCTTTGCTCAGTGAAGAAAAAATCAAAAAGATGATTCGCTTGTCAGATTATGAAAATGGACAGGGCAGTACGGATTTGAGACGGACGAAATACCGGAAGACCGATTATGTCCGGCTGCAGATAATAAAGACATTTCTGTCTGTTATTTTATCTGTGATTCTGATTTTGGCTCTGATTGTAATGTACCATTTAGAATATGTGTTGCAAAACGCCCTGATGCTTCCGTACCGGGCTTATATTGCGTATGGGGGAGCAGTGTTTCTTTTGATTGAGCTTCTTGCCATTATTGTTACCTGCCGGGTTTCCGCAAGACAGTATGACGAGTCGAAAATCAGGGTAAAAGAATATTATGTAACATTACATGATTTGCTTGAATTATATGAAAAAGAAGAACAGGGACAGGAGGAAGGCGCCCTATGATGATGCCGTTATTGATACTAAAGAGCAAGATTAAGAATTTTTATGAAAAAAATTACCGTATTGTACGTTGTATTCTTAAGATGATTTTTTCTTTCCTCGCTTTTTATATTATAACGGGAGAGTTGGATTATAGTGATACATTTGGACAATTCTGGCTGCTACTTATGGGGGCAGTGGTATGTGGTCTGACGCCGGATGTAGTGACTGCCTGCGGCATTTTATTTTTTATGTGTGCTGAGATTGCGCAGGTATCGGTACTGCTGGCCGTCGCGATTTTAGTTATTGTAATCATTTATTTTCTGATATTCGGAAGACTGGCTGGAAGGCAGAGTTACCTTGTTTTTTCTATTCCGCTACTTTCTGTGCTCCACCTTGAATATGCAGTTCCGGCTGTGGCAGCGCTTTTTGCTTCTCCAGCGATGATTCCGGCACTGATTATGGGGATTCTTTTACAATTTATCATAAAAGGGGTTTCGAATTATGTAGCGGCTGCGGCAGGAGCAGCAGATACTGGTAATGTTCTGGTGCCGCTTAGGTATTTATTTGATTATCTGCTAAAAAATCCGCTTTTCATTGTTACGGTGCTGGCGTTCTGCCTGACCTTTTTGTGTGCTTATGTAATTCGGAAAGGGAAATTTAAGCATGGCTTTCAGATTGCAATTTTAGTAGGTACTCTGATACTGATGACGATAGAGCTTCTGAGCAATATTATTCTGGAACTGAATATGAATTTACTGTTACTGACAATGCGCGTTATAGTGTCAATGGTAATCGCCTATGTCATACAGTTTTTCTATATTACATTGGATTATCACGGAACGAGGAAGTTACAGTTTGAGGATGATGAATACTATTATTATGTGACGGCTGTTCCGAAATTCAAGGTAGCCGTAGTGGATAAGACAGTTACAAGGATAGCCCCGGGGGAGGAAGGGGAAACCTTTGATTTAAAGGAAGAATTGGAAAAGGCGCTTGAGGAGGAAAAGATGGAGGCAAAATCGGACTGATACCGGAAAGAAATATGACGGATACTATAAATAGTAAGGATGGAGAACAATATGCACAATATTATTGGTTTTTTTCGTGATTATGTGGCATGGCTGACAATTCCGGAGTTTACGATTACGGATGTTCTGGAGATATTTATTATTGCTTTCGCATTTTATCACATTATACTCTGGATAAAAGATACCCGGGCATGGATGCTGCTGAAGGGTATGATTGTACTTGGTGTGGTTTTTTTGGCGGCTGTTGTCTTGGAGATGAGCGTTGTCCTATGGGTATTCAGAAATGCAATGGTAGTTGGAATTATGGCGCTCATTATCATTTTCCAGCCGGAAATGAGAAATGCGCTGGAGCAGTTGGGACGCAAAAATATTTTGGGGACGTTAACCTCCTTTGACAGTCAGAAGGGGAAAAATGAGCGCTATTCTGAAAAGAGTATACAGGCAATGGTTAAGGCAGTATACGACATGGCAAAGGTAAAGACCGGAGCATTGATCGTTGTGGAAAAAAGTATTCAATGCCGTGAGTATGAGCGTACAGGGATTCCAATTGATTCTGAGATAAGCAGTCAGTTACTGGTTAATATATTTGAGCATAATACGCCGCTGCACGATGGGGCGGTGCTTGTGCGGGATAACCGGATTGTGGCGGCAACGTGTTATCTGCCGCTGTCAAATAATCTGGAAGTGAGCAAAGAACTTGGTACGAGACACCGTGCTGCACTGGGAATCAGTGAGGTCTCGGATTCTCTGACGATTATTGTGTCGGAGGAGACAGGTTTTGTCTCGCTCGCTTATAATGGTAAACTGTATCGGAAAATTGATGCCGATACACTACAGCTCAGGTTAAAGGAAGCGGCGAGAAAAATTCCAGAGGAAAAGAAAAAATGGTGGAAGGGAAGGCGGATAGTAAAAAATGAAAAGCAGATTGGCGAGTAATCTTTTTTTAAAAATTATATCATTGGTAGCGGCCTTTCTATTCTGGCTGGTAATTATTAATATTACAGATCCGGCAACGACGATGACGTTCTCTGATATACCGGTAAAAATTCTGAATGAAAATGTAATTACCTCAGCAAATCAGGTATATGAGATTGAGGATGGAGATACCGTGAGTGTTACGGTAAAGGGAAAAAGAAGCTTTGTAGAGAGACTGAATCCGAAAGATTTTACGGCGACAGCGGATTTGAGTGAGCTTTCTAAAGTAAATGCGGTCAGTATCAATGTCAAACTGAACCGAACCTCCAAATCCAATGTGGAGCTGGACTGGGGGAATGCTGTTTTAAAGGTGAAGCTGGAAAAACGTGTTACGAAAAAGTTTAAAGTCGAGGTGGAGCATCAGGGTGAGCTGAGTGAAAATTATGTTTTGGGCGAAATGGTGGCGAAGCCGAATATCGTCGAGGTCTCCTGTGGTGCGTCAAAGTTCAAGAGGATAGACCATGTGGGAGTTATGGTGACTCTGAATGGAGAAAGTGATGATTTTGAGAATATTTACAGTCCGATTCTATATGATAAAGACGGAGATGTAATAGACAGTAACAATGTTACATTCAGCAAAGACCAGATTCGGGTGTCGACACAGGTACTTGCGACAAAGTCGGTGCCGATTTATGTAGATGTTTCGGGAAGACCGGCAGACGGGTACCGCCACGTCCACACAGATTACAGACCGGAGAGTATTCGCGTGTCTGGTTCGGCTGAGGCGCTGGAGAAGGAAGTTTCGATAAAAATTCCAATCAGTGTGGAGGGGGCAAAACGCGATGTGGAAAAAGAGGTTGCGCTTGTAGAATATCTGCCGGATACGCTGACGATTGTAGATGATGTGACAACGGTATCCATCCGCTGTGAAATTGAGAAGAACGGGCGGCGGACATTCTCCTTGGCGGCGACTGATATTGCGGTAAAGAACCTGCCGAATAACTGCACAATGGAGTTTGCGGATACAGTCACAAGATATTCAGTGATAATTTCGGGCAAGGAGGAAAATCTGGAGCAACTGAATCTTACGGATTTGGGCGCCCATATTGATTTGAATGGCTTAGGGGCGGGCAGTCATACGCTGGACGTCAAGTTTAATCTCCCGGCGTCGGTTATGCTGAAAAACAGAATCCGGGTAAAGGTTATAATGCGGGCACAGGATGGCGGTGAGGTTCCTTCGGCCAGCCATACCTCGGCGCCTACAGCGGAGGCTGCTGTTCCAGAATAAGGATAAAAATTTGGAGGATGAGAGAATATGCTAAATTATAAGAGATATAAGAGAGTACCTGTTGTAGATTTGCCGGACCGCAAGTGGCCGAATCGGGAAATAAAAAAGGCGCCGATCTGGTGCAGTGTAGACTTACGTGACGGTAATCAGGCATTGATTGAGCCGATGGTAGTAGAGGAAAAGATTGAGTTTTTTAATCTACTTGTTAAATTAGGGTTTAAGGAAATAGAGATTGGATTCCCGAGTGCTTCCCAGTTAGAGTATGATTTTCTGCGCCAGCTTGTAGAGAGAAATATGATACCGGATGATGTAACTGTTCAGGTTCTGACACAGTGCAGGGAGCATTTGATAGAGAGAACCTTTGAATCACTGAAGGGAATTAAGAGGGCGATTGTCCATATATACAATTCGACTTCGACCCTGCAGAGGGATGTCGTATTCCATATGTCCCAGAAAGAAATTAAGGAGATTGCCATTGAAGGAACGAAAATGGTAAAGAAGTATATGAAAGATTATCCGGGGGAGGTCATTCTTGAATATTCGCCGGAGAGCTTTACCGGGACAGAGCTTCCGTATGCGCTTGAGGTGTGTGAGGCAGTTCTGGACGAATGGGGAGCGACGAAGGAAAAGCCGGTAATTATTAACCTTCCATCTACGGTGGAAATGACGACGCCGAATGTATATGCAGACCAGATCGAGTGGATGGTTCGCAATTTCAGCGACAGAGAGCGTGTTATCGTCAGTATCCACCCACACAATGACAGAGGAACGGCAGTTGCTGCTTCTGAGCTTGCGATGCTGGCGGGATGCGACCGTGTCGAGGGAACTCTCTTTGGAAATGGAGAGCGTACAGGAAATGTGGATGTACTAAACATTGCCTACAATATGTTCTCTCAGGGAATTAACCCACAGTTAAATCTGGAAAATGTAAATGAAATCATTGACGTATGGGAGAGGTGCAATAAGATGCAGCTTGACATGCGCCATCCATATGCCGGAAAGCTTGTCTTTACTGCCTTTTCCGGTTCGCATCAGGATGCGATTAACAAAGGTGTACACGCAATGGCAGAGCGCCATCAGGATTATTGGGAGGTTCCTTATCTTCCGATTGATCCGAGTGATGTAGGGCGTGAGTATGAGCCGATTGTCCGGATTAACAGCCAGTCGGGAAAAGGCGGCGTAGCGTTTGTTATGGATACCTACTTTGGGTTTAAGCTGCCAAAAGGGATGCACAAGGAGTTTGCGGATATCATTCAGCCTATCAGTGAAAGACAGGGAGAGGTTGCACCGGAACAGATTATGAAGGAATTCAAGGAGCACTATATTGACAGAAAAGAGCCATATCATTTCCGTAAATTGAAAATGGAAGATTTGTCCGATGAGATCGAGGATGAATTTGATACAAAGGTACATGTAGTCTATACAAAAAATGGCGATGAGAGAAGCTTTGATTCAGAAGGCAATGGCCCGATTGATGCGGTACAGAGGGGCTTTCAGGAAATTTTGAAAAAACCAATTAAGATTCTTGATTATTCAGAGCATGCTCTCCAGCAGGGTTCCAATGCTCAGGCAGCAGCGTATATCCACCTGCAGGACGAACAGACTGGAACGGTGACATACGGCGTCGGAATCAGCTCAAATATCACAAGGGCATCTATCCGGGCGTTGTTTAGCGCGGTGAACCGGATGATAAGTTTATAGGTTCCGCATTATAAAAGAAAGTTCTTGTCGCAGTGGGGGGGCGACTGCCTCATAAACAGGCTAATTAACAGAAATGCCAACAGAATCAGTGAGGCTCTATCAATTCGCGAAGTGAATTACTAAGAGCCGAGTCGATTCTATTGGCATTTCTGTTTTTAACCCTGTTTACGAGTCAGCCGCTGCTACAGCGGAATATTCCCATGCTTTTTCGTTACGCTATCCAGAGAGCGCTTATCGGAGAGAATCATGATATCGCCATAGATTCGCTCCCTTGTCGCCTCCGGTTTAATGATTTCATCGACATAGCCGTGCATGGCGGCGATGCCCGGATTCATAAATTTTTCATTGTATTCATCTATTTTTTCCTGACGGAACGCTGCTTTTTCTGCCGGGTTCATATCCTTCATTTTTTTACCGTACAAAATATCGGCAGCGCCGTCCGCTCCCATGACGGCAACCTCGGCAGTCGGCCATGCGTACACAAAATCCGAGCGCAGGTGACGGCTGCTCATGGCGATGTATGCACCGCCGTAAGCTTTTCGGAGAATAATGTTAATTTTGATTGTCGTAGCTTCCGAATATGCGTAGAGCAGTTTTGCCCCATGGCGGATAATGCCTTTATATTCCTGTTCCTTGCCTGGGAGGAATCCCGGTACATCGGTCAGTGTGATAATTGGCAGGTTAAAGGAATCACAGTATCGGATAAACCGTGCCGCCTTATCAGAGGAATCACAGTCGAGAACCCCCGCCATAAATTTTGGCTGATTTGCGATAATGCCAATAGCAACGCCCTTAATGCGTCCAAAGCCGACTACGACATTGCGGGCAAATTCTTCCTGTACTTCAAGGAAGGAATTGTCGTCTACGATACCGTCTATCACAGCATGAATATCGTAACTCTGGTTACTATGTTCAGGAATAATGTGAGCAAGGTCTTCATTGAAGTTTACATTGCTCGTGTATAGTTTCGTGACAGGACGGTTTGAATGGATATAACCGTCTTCATAGCACGGTGGAATAATCGAGATGAGTTCACGTACCTTTTTGAAACACTCTCTTTCATCCGGCATATGGAAGTGGGCAACGCCGCTTTTTGCCGCATGTACATTCGCACCGCCCAATTCGTTTGCCGTAATATCTTCATTCGTAACACTCTTGATGACCTTCGGTCCGGTTACGAACATCTGGCTGATGTCGTCGATAACAAAAATAAAGTCGGTAATGCCGGGAGAATAGACAGCGCCTCCGGCACAGTTTCCGGCAATAATAGAAATCTGCGGTATGTAGCCGGAAGCCATTGTATTATAGTAGAAAATCTCGCCATATCCGGCAAGCGCGTTCACGCCTTCCTGAATACGTGCCCCGCCCGAATCGTTAATGCCGATAACGGGACAGCGGCTTTCAATGGCAAGTTTAATGGCGTTTGCAATTTTAAAACCGTGTTGTTTGCCTAATGTGCCGCCGATAACAGTAAAATCTTCAGAATAGATAACGACCTTCTGACCGCCAATGGTTCCGTAACCGGTAATAACACCGTCATATGGAAACTGCCCTTTTTTGATGTTAAAAGCATCTTCCAGATTGGTAATATTTGAACCGATTTCACGGAAAGAATCCCTGTCAAGAAGCATACAAATGCGCTCCAGCGCATGAAGCTTTCCGAGCTTATGCTGTTTTTCCATATTATACATTTCTTTTTCACCATTCTTTCATGATTTTTTTGCCGCAAATAGGCATAAAATAACAAATACAATAATATCACATATGAATAATATGTCAATAATATGTTGAAAATTTTAAGGGCGGTGGGTATTATACAGTTTCTTGCCTTTATATCACTCCCCGAAAAATTATGTCCCTTCGTTTACAAATACGTCGCCCGAGCATTGTCTGAGATGTCTGCTGTCGTTTTTCCTGCCTTTTGGCAGTGCGTTCTCACTAAAGCCGCCACGCAGCGCTCCTAATGCACCGCCAGAGTCTATAGCATTACATTGCGGGCAGATGCGAAGCATCCATTCATGAAAGAAGGATGTCAAAAATGAATGTATTTATTTTTTTCATCCTTCTTTCATGAATGTGCACCTTTGGTGCTGCCCGCAATAGTTGATACCTAAGGCGGTGCATAAAGAGCGGCGGGCGGCAACACTGCAAAAGGCAGGAAAAACGACAGTGCAGACAGCGAGTTTTGAGAAGGGCGGCGGAGTACTTTTGTAAACGAAGGGAACAATTTATTTTTCGTTGGGAGTGATATCCCGGGCAGGAAACCGTATAATACCGCCGCCCCAACACAAATGATTAAGGGATTGCTCTGGAAAATTTTACAGAGTAGTTGACTTACCGTTTACATTGATGATATAATC
>DEUM01000028.1 GCA_002362575.1 Lachnoclostridium sp. UBA3262
AGCGGTACAAATGCACCACCAGAGACAATCACATTACACTGCGGGCAGCACCTAAGGACCGGCGGGCGGCAACGCTGCCAAAAGGCAGGACAAGCAACAATGCAGACAACGAGTTTAGCGAAGGGCGGCGGAGTGCTTTTGCAAACGAAGGAGACGATTTATTTTTCGCAGTGAGTGATATCCCGGCAAAAAACGGTAGGATATCCGCCGCATAACCGCAAAAGGACTGAGCAATTACTCTGTGCCGAATGGGTTCGACTTGATACCATCAGGCTAAGCGTTTACTGCCTGTCCGTCTTTTCCGGTTCCGGGTATTCAATACCAAAGGTATCGACACAGACCTTTTTCATAACGACGGGAGTCATTGGCATATCTCCCCAGTCTGTATCGGTAGCAGCAATTTTATTTACGATATCCATGCCTTCGGTAATTTTTCCAAAAGCGGCATACGAGCCATCTAGATGAGGGGCGTCCTTGTGCATAATAAAAAACTGGGAGCCTGCCGAGTCCGGCATCTGGGAACGTGCCATGGAGATAACGCCGGCACTGTGGTGAAGCTGGTTATCGAAGCCATTCGAAGAAAATTCACCGGGAATACAGTAGTCCGGTCCTCCGGTTCCGTTGCCATCCGGATCTCCGCCCTGAATCATAAAGCCTTCAATGATGCGGTGAAAGGTAAGTCCATCATAAAAGCCCTTGTTTACGAGAGAAATAAAATTGTTTACCGTATTTGGTGCGATTTCCGGGTACAGTTCCAGTTTCATGATATCTCCGGATGCCATTTCGATTGTTACAATTGGATTTTGTTCTGCCATTCTTAATATTCCTTTCTTTTTATAAAAATAAAATGATATACCCATTGTAAAAGAAATCAATTAAATATGCAAGCGGTTCGACAAAGAGTGTCAGAGGATAATTCACATATTTGGAATATCCTCTGTTTTTTTGTGCCATTTCTTTTCATTGTGTCGAAAAGAGGGGATAAATTTCCTGTTTTTCTCAGGCTCTTTTGACAAATTACGCTGTCATATGCCGCTATAATGTGAGCATGCAAAACAGTAAAAAATGAGAGCTGGGGAAAAACATGAAAGTTTACCTCGATATATTTTTTCTTGTAAATACAGGAATGGATTTTGTTGTACTGATGATGGAAAGCTTTTTTCAAAAGAAAAAGATTCGGCTCTGGCGGCTGTTTCTGGCCGCAATGGCAGGGGCGGGAGTGTCAACAGGGTTTCTCATTTTTGGAGTCCGCAGGTATGTCTGGCTGATGTTGCTCTTATATCTTGTCGGCAGTATAGGGATTTTATGGATTGCGTTTGGCAGGACGACAGCAGGAGCGTTTATCCGAAATCTTGTGTTTTTTTACATAGCAGCATTTTTGCTGGCGGGAATTCTGATGCAGATGCAAAGTGTTCTGGGCATACGGGGAAGCTCTTTTTTTCTTCTCACTGGTTCAGCCGTTACATTGGCTGCCGCACGCCATATGATACCGGCAGGGAGACGATGGCGGAAAAAAACAGAGCAGTATTATCCAGTTTCAGTTTTCTATGGTGGGAAAAGCGTACATGGAAATGCCCTGCTGGATACGGGGAATCATCTGACGGAGCCGTTTAGCAGGAAGCCAGTCACAATAGGGGAAAAGAAATTTATTGAGCCGCTGTTTGCAGGGGAAGAACGACCGGTAGTCCGTTACATACCATTTCGTTCAGTTGGGAAAAAATCTGGTATGCTTCCCGCATTTCAGGCAGAGTATATTGAAATAAAAGGTCAGGGCGGCGTACGCTGCCGTGAGAAAAAACCGTGGATTGCTGTTTGTGAAAATGATGTATCTGTGGATGGGGAATACGAGCTGATTTTGCACCCGGATATGCTAATCAATTTATAAATCGGAATGGAGGATAATACTATGTTACTGCGAATTTCAATGCCAAATCGGTTTCAGTTTCGGATGATTCAGGATTGGAAAAGTATATTTTTTCATCAAGGAGGTGATATTCACTATATTGGAGGAGCGGAAATTCTCCCGGCGCCTCTTGAGCCGGGAGAAGAAGCCGCATGCATTGAATGTCTGGGAGCGGAAGAGGACGAACAGGCGAGAAATATGCTGGTGGAGCATAATCTTCGTCTTGTCGTATACATAGCAAAGAAATTTGATAATACCGGTGTAGGTGTAGAGGATTTGATTTCCATTGGGACAATTGGGCTAATGAAAGCAATCAATACATTTAATCCGGGGAAAAATATAAAGCTGGCAACCTATGCCTCTCGTTGTATCGAAAATGAAATACTGATGTATCTAAGGCGAAATAACAAGACCAAAATGGAGGTTTCTATTGATGAACCGCTGAATGTAGATTGGGATGGAAATGAACTACTGCTGTCGGATATACTGGGGACAAGTGAGGATATCATTTATAAGGATATTGAACGTGAGGTTGATAGAAAGCTTCTGCGAAAAGCGCTGGAAACGTTGAGTGAGAGAGAGCAGAAAATCATTCGTCTCCGCTTTGGGCTGGGGGACGTGCAGGGGCGCGAGCTGACGCAGAAAGAAGTGGCGGACCGTCTCGGAATTTCACAGAGCTATATATCCAGACTCGAAAAGAAAATTATGAAGCGGCTGAAAAAAGAAATTCTGCGGCTGGAGGGCAGGTAAATTGCTGAAAGATAAAGTTAAAGTGTGGCTTTTCCCTCGCAGAAACCTGCTAGTATCGCTCGCTGCAAAGGGAGGCTATTTATGCAGAAGTTAGCTATGCTATGTTAAAGCTATCTTTGCAGGAGCGTAAGTTGTACAAGTAATTGTATATAATTGTATAGTAAAGTTAGAAAATAAAAAACGCTCAATCAGGCGAGAAGCATGAATTTGCCCTGCAAATTACCCGCTTCGAGCCGATTGAGCGCTTTTTATTTTTATCCTACTATACCAATCCACATACAATCACTTGTACATAAAATAATCAAAGTCAGCAACTGTTTTACTCGCCTGACCATTGGCAGTGGCATAAATTCCGATGGTTGTTCCGACGAAGCCGCCGGCAACATCCGTGCTTAACATTCTTGCGTCTACATGGTCTGCCAGCGTGCGGAAGGTTTTGTCATCCGTGCTATAGGAGAAGGTTAAGTCCTGTCCTTCCTGTGAGAGGCGGAGAAACATATCAGGATAAAACTTGTCTAAAAGTGCTGTAGCAATCGTTTCTTCCTCGTCTTTATATGTTTTCACAAGGGACAGCATTGTTTTCTCTCCCTTCTTACTAATCAAAAACTGATAGTTAAAGGACTGGCTCTGATATATGACAAGCCCGGCGTTTTCGTTCTCTGATGCAGGCTCGAAGGTAACCGAAGTCTTTGCAACAAAGTCAAATGAGAGCTGCCGCCTGCATACATAGCTTGGGTTTCCTTTCGAGGATATGGTATCGGCGTCGAGCTTCATCCGCAGATATCCGGGACGGGCGCTCAAAGAATAATTTTCCTCCTTCGGATTCCGGATGTACATAAAATTCATCGGAAGTTCCGTGCAGTCAAAATCTTCAGTAGCAGGAATGTGGTCCACAGCGCCAGCCGGAAGATTCGGAGTGGCAACGGTGCTTTCGATAATTCCCTTGCCCGGATTGATAACCGGCCAGTCGCCCTCCCATATAAACGGTACAAGGTAGGTTTCCCGTCCAAGATTACGGTAGTATCCTCCCTTTGTGCGGGAAGCCAGACAGACCATCCACCACTCACCATTTTGCGTTTCAACGATATCCGGGTGTCCGACATTTACAATCGGATAATTGTAACCGAGGTGCCGGTGAGTCAGTATCGGGTTTCCTCTGTGTCCTTCAAAAGGTTCCTTGAGGCTTTTGCTGCGTGCAATGGATACAGCGTGGTTATGGGCAGTACCGGCTTCCGAAATCAAAAGGTAGTACCAACCATTTCTTTTGTAAATATGCGGTCCCTCCGGCCATTCCACGCCGCGGAGCGCACCGTGCCATGCCGGATAACTTTCGCCAACCAGCTTCATTGTCTTTAAATCCAGTTCCTGTATGTAGATCTCATTATCTCCAAAGTAGCGGGAACCCTCTCTGCGTTCCTGTGTACCGCAATAATAGCATTTTCCGTCATCATCAAAGAAAAGGGAAGGATCAATGCCAGAGGAACCAAGCGGATATGGCTCAGACCATGGACCGGCAGGATCGGTTGCCGTCACAATAAAGTTTCCGAGGCGGCTGCTGACATTGGTTGTTATCATATAAAAGGTTCCGTCATGGTAGCGTAGTGTCGGGGCAAAGATACCTTCGCTTGTTTCCGCACCGGAAAGCGGAAGCTGTTCCTTTCGGTCAAGAATATTTCCAATCTGGTTCCAGTGAATCAAATCCTTGCTGTGGAAAATCGGGACGCCCGGAAAATAGGCGAAGGTAGAGGTGACAAGATAATAATCATCCTCTACACGGCAAACGGATGGATCCGGATAAAATCCCGGCAGAATAGGGTTTGTGTTCATCGTATAATTGTTCATAAATCGATATCTCCTTACAGTGTTTTTGTGAATTTCCGTATAAATGATTTTAATATAAGTAGAGAAGAAAGTAAATAGAAAATATATTAGTTATAGTTTTCGTCATTTTACATAAAAATAATGGCAAAAACTATAGACATGTCACAAAAACAATGCTATAATTTATTACAAACTGTATACAAATCATACAAAAAAAATCAAACGTGCAGGGGGCTGAGAGAGGATTTTTTTGGCAAACTGCATAAAAAGAGAAAGGACGAAAGGAGATTGCGACAGCTATGTCAAAGTTGATGAAGAAAAAAGGCTTAAGGACATTCCTTGTGTTAGTGGTAGTAGTGGCAGCCGTAGTGCTGTTTTTTAAACTCACAGGTTCGTCAGTAAGCGACAACTCCGACAAGTACAAGGGCGTGAATCTGGATTCGGCAGACAGTTATGGACGTAGTGATACCTATGCCCAATACGCAAAAAGCCACGGTGATTCCACCCCGATAGGCGAAGACAACACTTACTCTGTTGACCTTTTTAAATATAGTAAGGGCAGCAGTAAAATTTCCAAGAGAAGTGATGTGGGACCGAGCAATGACAAATCTGATGCGCTGCAGATTCCGGAAGATGAATATGCAGAGTTCACGGTAAATGTCAAAGAAGCCGGGTACTATAATTTCTTTGCTGAGTACTATCCTACTACGGACGAGGAGGACCGCGGAATCGCGATTGAATCGAAAGTGGAGATTAATGGAAAGGTTCCGTTTAATGGTGCAGACGCCATATCATTCGGACGCGTATATACCGATGAGGGTGAGCCGACGAAGGATAATCAGGGAAATGAGATTCGGGCAACCCAGATACAGGATCCGAATAGAAGCTGGATGCCTGCATACTTTGAAGATGCGACAGGATATGAGGTGGAGCCATATCGGTTTTATTTGGAAAAGGGGAAAAATACGGTTCGTCTGACTGGTGTAAATGAGAAACTGGTCATTCGCAAGTTTGTGATTGGAAACAAAGCCGACACACCTACATATGAGCAGTATGCACAGAAAAATGCTGGGGCGGTAAATAATGTCAAGGCAGATTATCTTCAGAGAATACAGGGTGAGAAAGCACAGAGACGTTCTTCCCCTTCTCTGTATGCGACCTATGACAGAGCCTCCAGTGATACAGAATATGAGGACAAAGAAGGTAACATCAAGCAGAATAATACAGACAAACAAGTTCTGGATATGATTGGTGGTACCCAGTGGAAGGTTACAAACGACTGGATTGAATGGGACATGGAAGTGCCGGAAGAGGGCGACTATGTTATCGGTATTAAGGGACGCCAAGGCTATAACCGTGGTTATCTTGCAAACCGTTCCCTGTATATTGACGGGGAGATTCCTTTCGAGGAAGTATCCCAGATTCGATTTGCTTACAGCAACACATGGGAAATGAAGTGCCTTCAGAATGAAAAGGGAGAGCCGTATAAGTTCCACCTTACTGCAGGTAAACATACGATTAAGCTGAAAATCACTCTTGGTGATTTGGGACAGCATTTGTCAAAGCTGTCAGACAGTGTATTTAATATGAACAAGATGTATCGTACCATTCTTGTCCTGACCGGTACAGAGCCGGATGAATACCGTGATTACCAGATTGAAAAGCATTATCCGCAGGTAATTAAGGCGATGGAGCTGGAGTCCAAGAGACTGTATAAGATTGTAGATGATGTTGTTGCCTACACAGGAGAAAAGAGTGGAGAAATTTCAGTAGCACAGACGCTGGCTGCACAGATGGAAAAATTTGTGGAAAGACCGGACAAAATACCTACCACACTCGCTAACTTTAAAGAAAATATCAGTTCCCTTGGTACCTCGATTAACAATCTGAGTGCAACTCCTCTCGATATTGATTATATCGTGCTGGCGGGAAGCAAGGAACAGCTTCCGGAAGTAAACGAGGGTGGATTTGATAAGCTGGTACACGAGAGTAAACTGTTTATCAATTCATTCCTGAGTGATTCTTCCGCACTTGGAAATGTATATGACTCAAAAGACAAAGATGTTATTGACGTGTGGATTACAGCCGGACGTGACCAGAGTACAATTTTGAAAAACATGGTTGACCAGTTGTTTACACCAAAATCAAATATTAAAGTAAATGTCAAGCTGATTGACGCGGCGAATACCGCTACCTCGCAGGGTGTCAACGCCTTGCTGACATCTACGATGTCCGGTAATGGTCCGGATGTGGCGCTTAACATTGCACAGACGGAGCCTGTCAACTATGCACTTCGTAATGCGGTTGTTGATTTGAAGCAGTTCGGCGGTGAACTCGACCAGGTTCTTTCCGAATACAGGGAAAGTGCATATGAGGCGTACAAATTCAACGGCGGTCTGTATGCGATACCGGAGACAGAAAACTATAACGTGATGTTCTACCGAACTGATATCGTACAGGAAGACCTCGGAATCAATGTAGAGAAGGATGTCCAGACATGGGATGATGTATTAAAGATTCTTCCTATTTTGCAGAAGAACAGCATGACCTTTGCGGTTCCTTCGGTAGAGCGTAAGATTGGTAATACGACCAATCCTGACCTTGCAAATTATTATGCACAGCTTTATCAGAGAGGTGGAAGGCTGTTTGATGAAAAACAGCAGAGAACTTTGATTGGTAATACTGCCGGTATTAAGGCATTTGAATTTTATACAAAACTATTCACAAGTTATAAGCTGACGAAACAGTACGACTTCCCGAACCGTTTCCGAAGCGGTGAGATGCCAATCGGTGTAGCTGATTACAGTAACTTTAATACTTTGGCAGTATTTGCGCCGGAGATTAAAGGTCTTTGGAACTTTGCTATGATTCCTGGCGTGAAGCAGGAAGACGGCAGCATTAACCGTGCCGTTCAGTCATGGGGTACCTGCTCTATGATGCTTCGCGGTGCAGATGAGAGAGACAAAAAGCAGATTAGCTGGGAATTTATGAAATGGTGGGCAAGTGCAGATACACAGGCAACATATGCCAATGAACTTGAGGCTGTCATGGGTGCTTCGGCACGTTACGCAACAGCGAATAAAAAGACATTTGATACATTGTCATGGAGTAGTAAAGAGTCAGAAGCTTTGAAACAGCAGTGGAATTATGCATTTGGACTGCCGCAGATTGCCGGTGGATATTATGCAGAGCGTCATATCACAAATGCGATCCGTAAAGTTATGAATAATAACGAGGATCCGCGTGAGACAATCTTGGATTATGTAATTACAATCGATAAAGAGATTGATAACAAGCGTGGAGAATTTGGACTGCCGGTTCTGAGTAAAAAGGAAAGAGAACAAATAAAATAAAAGAGAGAGGAGAGTAAAGATGAATTATCTGGGAAAATATATGCAGATTAAGAAACGCAACATGGGCATCGCATGGAAAAAGGCAAAAATGGCTAAGACATGTTATCTGTTCCTGTTACCGTATCTTATCGTATTTACTGCATTTTACATTTTGCCGGTATGTATGTCGGTTTTCTACAGCTTTACCTATTATAATGTGCTGGAACCGGCGAGATTCATTGGATTGGATAACTACATTGATTTGCTGTTAGCAGATGATGTATTCTTGATTGCGGTAAAGAACACATTCCTGCTTGCCGCAATTACCGGACCGCTTGGATATATCATGTCGTTTCTCTTTGCATGGTTTATCAACGAACTGCCACGATACATACGTGCCTTCGCCGTAGTTGTGTTCTATGCACCGACGATTTCCGGTCAGGCGTATCTGGTTTGGTCCATCCTGTTCAGTGGAGATGCTTACGGCTATGTAAATTCATTTTTAATCAAATTTGGTATCATAAGCGAGCCAATTCTCTGGCTGACCGATACCAATTACATGATGAACGTCGTTATTATCGTTGTACTCTGGATGAGTCTCGGTCAGGGCTTCCTGTCCTTCGTCGCCGGCTTACAGGGTATCGACGCTTCGCAGTTTGAGGCTGGTTATGTGGATGGTGTTAAGAACCGCTGGCAGGAGCTGTGGTACATTACACTGCCGAACATGAAGCCAATGCTTTTGTTTGGTGCCGTTATGGCGATTACCCAGTCCTTCGGTGTGGCCGATGTAACAATGGCACTCTGCGGATTCCCGAGTACGGACTATGCGGCGCGAACGGTTGTTACCCATCTGATTGACTATGGTACAACGCGATTTGAGATGGGTTACGCTTCAGCGATAGCGACCATTTTGTTCGCCGTCATGCTTCTGTTAAATAGAGCCATACAGGCAGCGCTTAACAAAGTTGGAACTTGATAGGAGGTATAGCAACGATGAAATTTATCAAAATAAAAAAGAGAAAACCGAATCGTTCTCTCGGTGGAGACATCGGTATTTACATCATGCTTATCCTGTTTGGTATATTCTTTGTTCTGCCGCTGGTATATTCAATCAGTAGCGCATTTAAACCTTTGGATGAGATTTATCTCTATCCGCCAAGATTTTTTGTAAAGAATCCTACCTTTAATAACTTTCAGGATTTGCTTGTAGTAATGTCGAGCTCGTATGTGCCGTTTACACGATATGTCTTTAATACAGTGCTGACTACATTAGTTGGTACAGTAGGGCATTTGATTGTTGGTTCTATGGCTGCATATGTGCTTGCGAAATATGATTTTCCGGGAAGCAAGAAAATTTTCAAACTGATACAGTCTGCCATTATGTTTAACGCATACGTTATTCAGATTCCGACTTATCTGGTTCTCAACAAGCTTGGGTGGATTGATTCCTATCTGGCGTTGATTGCACCGGCGCTTGCTCTCCCAATGGGATTGTTCCTGATGAAGCAGTTTATGGAGCAGATTCCGGATGCACTAATCGAAGCCGCAAAGATTGACGGTGCGAAGGAGGGAAGGGTATTCCTTCAGATTGTCATGCCAAACGTAAAACCGGCGTGGCTGACCGTAACGATTTTTTCGGTACAGAACTTATGGAACTTGAAAGGTCAGGCGTACATATATTCAGAAGAGTACAAGATGCTCCCATATGCCTTGCAGCAGATTATGTCGGGTGGTGTATCCCGTGCCGGCGTGGGTTCTGCAGCGACTATGGTTGTCATGATGGTACCTATCATCATATTCATTCTGGCAGAGAGTAATATTTTGGAAACGATGGCTAGTTCCGGTATTAAAGATTGATAAAGGAGGAAACAAAATGAGATTATTTAAACGATTTACATCTGTATGTGCGTTATTGCTCGTTGCATCCCTCCTTGCAGGCAGCGTGGAATCCCTCGCAAACAGTTCCGACCGCAAGACATTTACCTATACATATGACTGCTGGGACTATGACAGGGAATCTCCGGATGCTTATTCAGTAACACGTACGATTACAGGTGCAAATTATCCATGTGGAAACTTTAAGGAGCCACAGGGTATTTATGTAGAAGGAACAGAAACCTATGTGGTTGATACCGGAAATAACCGGATTGTTCACTTTACATATAAAAATGACACCTTTACCTATGTTGAACAGATTACAGAATATATTGATTTACAGGGAAAGGTACAGAAACTGAAAGGACCTCAGGACTGTTATGTAAAGCCGGATGGTGAGATGTATATAGCAGACACCGGAAATAACGCAATTGTTCATCTGGATAAAAACAGAAAAGCACTGGTTGTTATTACGAAACCGGAAGATGAGACCTACGAGGAGAAATCTTTCCTCCCGCAGAATCTGGTAGTGGATGGTGCAAATCGAATTTTTGCACAGGTTCAGAATGTAAATAAAGGATTTATGGAATTTGACTCCGAGGGAACCTTTACCGGCTATGTTGGTGCTAGTGAAGTCAGCTATGACTTTTTCACATATTTGTGGAAAATGGTAGCAACAAAGGAGCAGAGAGCACAGATGGAGATGTTTGTTCCGACTGAGTATTCTAACCTTTGCTTGGATTCAGAAGATTTTATCTATGCGACAATCAGTAAGATTGACTCAAATGTGGAGACGGCAGAGCCGATTCGTAAGCTGAATGCAAAGGGAACAGATATCCTTGTAAGGAACGGCTATAACGATCCATACGGTGACCTTCGTTACACAGAAGAAGGGGAAATGGATGGACCATCTGAATTTGTAGATATCTGTTGTCTGGATAATGATGTTTACTATGCTCTGGATACCAATAAGGGACGTATTTTTGCCTATGATTTCCAAGGAAACATGTTGTATGCGTTTGGCGGACATGGATATAAATCAGGATACTTTATGCAGCCGATAGCGATAGAAGATTTGGGAGATTCCCTGCTGGTTGTAGACCAGAAGCTTGGCTCTATTACTCAGTTTACACTGACAGAATATGGAACACTGATTAATCAGGGACTGGCCCATTATAAGAAGGGTGAGTATGATGAGTCGGCAGATACATGGCGGAAAGTGCTGAAGATGAATGGTAACTATGACCAGGCATACATTGGTATCGGTCGTGCCCTTCTCCGTAAGGAGCATTATAAAGAGGCAATGGAATACTTTGAATTGAAACTGGATAGCACGAATTATTCAAAGGCTTATAAGCTCTACCGAAAGGAATGGTTTGAGAATAACATTGGAGTTATTCTGGCTGTTCTGGCACTTCTCATTCTCCTTGCCTATGGTGTTGGCTTTGTGAAGAAAGTCAGAAGGGAGGTTGAAAAAGAATGAAAATAAAAGAAAGATTGTGCAATAAAGAGGGCTGGCTGCGTTATCGCGACACCCTGCGGTATTCTCTGCACTGCTGTGTCCGGCCTTTTGACGGATTTTGGGATTTGACACATGAAAAACGCGGCTCTATGGCGGCGGCGAATACGATTGTGGTGCTGGTGCTTTTGACGAATCTGATAAAACTCGGGTACACCAGTTTCATATTTGGAGCGGTAAACTGGGATGAAGTCAATATGATTCTGACGATTGCCCAATTCCTTGCACCTTTTATCATCTATTGTGTGGCAAACTGGTGCCTGACTACGTTGTTTGATGGTAAAGGAAAACTAAGTGATATCTGGATGGGTACGGCGTATGCAATGACGCCATATGTCATTATTCAGATTCCGTTAGTTATAATGAGTAACTTTGTAACAGAAGAAGAGGGTGCCTTTTACGAATACTTTGGATATTTCTCCCTGATTTGGTGTGCAATGCTGATTGTGGCATCCGTTATGATGATTCACGATTTCCTTTTAGGAAAAGCATTTCTGGCGCTTGTATTTTCGGCAGTCGGCATGCTGATTATTGTATTCATTTTAGTACTTTTCTTCAGTTTAATCAGCGATGGTTTTTCATATTTCTATTCGATATATAAAGAAACCGTCTTTCGAATGTATTGATGAAAGGAGGGAAATATTAGAATGAAAAGCAAGTTATATTTACTCCTTGTTGCAGTGCTTTGTTGTTTCATCTTTGTCGCCTGTGGGGAAGAAGATGACGGTACCGGTGAGATGACAGCATACGAATACGATAACAGTGGAGATGTTACGATTGCCAATGATTCGTTGAGTCTGACAGTAAGCGGTTCTTCCACGCAGGTACAGGTTACGGATAAGAAAACAGGAAAGACTTATTTGACGAATCCTTCGGCGGCCGATATTGAAAAATATGCACATGCAGAAGGACAGCACAAAGATGTTCTGAATGCGACACTAGGTTTGATTTATTCAAACAAGACGAATACAGAAAAGGAAATTGACAATTATTCTTCTTCTGTTATAAATGGAAACTATTCCATAGAGAAGGTCAGTGGGACAGAGGTAAAAATCAATTACTCGATAGGTGATTTTGAAAAAACCTATGTCTGTCCGGTAGCAATTAAAGAGTCCAGAATGAATGAGTATCTGAATAAGATGAGCCGTTCTGACCAGTCTGCTGCGAAGCGTTATTACACATATTACAGCTATGAGGAGCTGACCGGCGAGTATGCAGATGACGATGCTCCGGAAACGTTAGCAAAAGCAGAGGAATTGTTCCCGGATTTAAGGGATGAGCCAATTTACTACCTCTCAGAAGATATTACCGATACGAAACTGCAGTCCTGCGAAAGGTATTTTAAGGAAGCAGGTTATACAGCAGAAGACAGAGTAAAGGATATGGGAGATTATAAAGTTTCCCGTAATGAAGGCAAACCGATATTTAATATTGCTGTTCACTATATTTTGGAAGATGACCAGTTGGTTGTTAAAGTTCCGATGAAGGAAATCAAGTATAATAAAGACTATCCGCTTGTCAGTTTACAAGTTCTTCCGTATTTTGCATCAGCGAACACAGAGGAAGAAGGATACATGCTTGTACCGGATGGTGCCGGTGGAATTATCAACTTCAACAATGGGAAGACAGGACAGCAGACCTATCAGAGTGACATGTACGGATGGGACTATGGTATTAACCGTAAAATGGTCGTAGATGAAACGAAATCCAATCTCCCGGTATTTGCTATGTCGAACGAGACACAAAAGGATTCCGTTCTCTGTGTGTCCGAGGAGGGCAGTGCTTATGCGACTGTGAAAGCGGATATTGCTGGAAAGAAAAACGGATATAATTATAGTTCCTTTGTATATAAGATGATTCACGGTGAGAATTTGGATGTATCTTCTAAATCTAATGCGACTGTTCGTGTATATGAGGAAGGACTTCCGGATGAAACGATAACACAGCGTTATATATTCTCGGACAAAACAGAATATACAGAGCTGGCAGCTGCTTATCGTGGATACTTGATGAAACGTTATCCGGAGATGGTGAAAAAGGAAAAATCAGATGTGCCGGTAGCAGTAGAAATGATTGGTGCGGTAGATGACACGGAGCACATCCTTGGTTATCCGATTACCCGTTCCCAGTCACTGACGTCTTATGAACAGGCAAAGACGATACTAAAGGCTTTGAAGGATGCCGGTGTTGGAGATATCAGTGCAAAGTATACTGGCTGGTTTAACACAGGTGTAAACCAGACTTCGGCAAAGAAAATCAGTCTGGTAGGACGCCTTGGCAGTAAGTCGGATTTGAAGGATTTAGCATCGTATGCAGAGTCCACGGACGGTCTGGATTTGTTCCTGAATGGTACTTTTACTTATGTTTATAAGGACAAGTGGTTTGATGGCTTCAGCGCTTCAAGGAATGCAGCGAAGTTCTGCAGCCGCGAGCTGTGCGAACTGTATACACTGGATCCGATTACGTATCAGGCAAACGAAGATTACATTAATTATCATAATTATGATACTTATTATCTTTTGAAACCATCCTATACGATTGATGCGATTGACAATTATATTGAAGCAATCACGGATTATGGAGTAAAGAATATCAGCTTTGAAGATATTGGCTCCCATCTTTCAGCAGACTATAATCCGAAAGACCATGTGTCCCGTGAGGCGTCGATGAATCTCCAGACAGCTAAAATGAAGTCGCTGAAGGAGAGTGGCAGTAAGGTCATGGTTACCTGTGGTAACCAGTATGCATTACCATATGCCGATTATGTGACCGATTTGAATATTGCCAATAAGACGGTAAATATTATAGACGAACAGATTCCGTTCTATCAGATGGCAGTGCATGGCCTGGTAAATTATTCCGGCTCCGCTATCAATCTTTCCGAAGATTCAGAGGATATGATTTTGAAATCGGCGGAGACAGGCGCTGGGCTGTACTACACATATATTTATGAAAATACAAGCAAATTACAGGACGGAAAGTATACAAGATATTACGCCTGCAATTTTGACCAGTGGAAGGATGATACGGTAACACTTTATAATAAGTTTAAGACTCAGCTTGGCGATACCTATAACCAGTTTATTACCGGTCATGAGAAAGTAGCAGATGGTATTTATAAGACGACGTATGAAAATGGAAAATCGGTTCTTGTAAATTACACATATGCCGATTTCATATACGAAGGAACGACAGTTCCTAAGAGAGATTTTGTTACGATAGGAGGTGAGAAATAAATGGCTCGAAAAAAGAAGAAAAAGACATTAGCATTTAAAAATGCGGTTGCCGGCTATTTATTTGTTGCTCCGTTTATTTTAGGATTTGTTCTGTTTATGGTTATTCCACTGGGACAGTCCCTGCGAATGGCTTTCAGTAATGTAACAGTAGATTCAGCGGCTGGAGGTTTCCAGATGACATGGGCGGGCATTAAAAATTTCTATAATGCCTTTCGTGTCGATCCGGACTTCCCTCCGTATCTGATTAATGAGATGCTTAAGATGCTGACAAATGTGCCTGCCACTTTGATTTTCAGTTTCTTTATCGCATTGCTTTTGAATCAGAATTTTAAAGGAAGGGGAGCAGTTCGTGCCATCTTCTTCCTGCCGGTTATATTATCCTCCGGTGTTATTGTAGGTCTGGAAAAGAACAATGCATTACTTCAGGGTATGCAGGAGGTGCTGGAGCATACAACGAATGACACCAGCGTAACAGGGGTTCTGGAGAGTATTCTTGTTACCTCAGAGAGCGGCCCGATGACGTCGATGTTCTATTATGTATTTGATATTATCAACAAAGTATATGATATCGCGATTGCCTCGGGTATTCAGATTATTATCTTCCTGTCCGGCCTGCAGACAGTTTCGCCGAGTATGTTTGAGGCGGCAAAAATTGAGGGTTGTACCGCATGGGAGAGCTTCTGGAAGATTACACTTCCAATGGTAAGTTCTATGATACTTGTAAACATTGTCTATACGGTAATCGATTTCTTCTTGAAGACGGATAATCAGGTTATGGAGAAGATTTCGAAGGAAATAGTACAGATGAAATATGGATTTAGTTCGGCGATGGCTTGGATTTATTTCCTGTGTGTAATAGTAGCTTTGGGAATTGTCTCGTTGATCATTTCGAAGAGGGTATATTATTATGAATAAGATGAATAAATTTAAATCATTCAGGGAACGAAATAAAAAATCCAACGGCTATCTGTTGCGAAAGACATCTTTCAACGTCGCATATAAGATTGTGCGTGCCATATTGCTTTTTGGATTGTGTTTCCTGATTTTACAACCGTTATTGAACAAGATATCAATTAGTTTCATGGAAGAACAGGATTTGTATGATTCTACAATCAATGTTATTCCTAGACATTTTACACTGAGTAA
This sequence comes from Lachnoclostridium sp. UBA3262, assembly GCA_002362575.1. GTDB lineage: Bacteria > Bacillota > Clostridia > Lachnospirales > Lachnospiraceae > Eubacterium_F. The sequence continues at coordinate 15,583 of DEUM01000028.1, forward strand.
CTATAAGATATCAATGAATTTGTTATCTTACTGGAGTTCACTTGGAAATACGGCTCTGGTTTCACTGCTTGTCAGTGTGCTGCAGATTATATCCTGTACGCTGGTAGGTTATGGGTTTGCCAGATATAAGTTTCCTCTCAAAGGCTTATGGTTTGGAATGGTTATTTTGGTTATCGTTGTTCCGCCAACGACCATCCAGTCCTCCCTGTATTTGAACTTCCGTTATTTTGATATTTTTGGATTGTTTAAGCTGATAACAGGGGATTCACTGAACCTGTTGGATAGTTTGTTACCATATGCCTTGATGTGTCTTGGGTGCATGGGATTAAAGAGCGGTCTGTATATTTACATGCTGCGCCAGTATTTCCGTGGAATACCGAAGGAATTAGAAGAAGCTGCCTATGTGGATGGCTGTGGTAAGGTAATGACGTTTATCCGCATTATGCTTCCGGACGCAAAACCGATGATTACATCCTGCTTTCTGTTCTCCTTTGTATGGCAGTGGACGGATAGCTTTTATGCGAGAATGTTTCTCTCGTCGGACTTTGCGATTCTTTCCAACAAGCTGACCGGGCTTGCCGGTGCGCTGGATAATTATCTGGATGCCAGAGGAATTGCGCAGAAGGCGGAAACAGCGTATTCAAATGCAATGTTAGGAACGGGTACACTTCTTACGATTATCCCGTTAATTCTTGTATATCTGTTTGCGCAGAAGGGCTTTGTAGAGAGTCTGAGCCAGACTGGTATCAAGATGTAATAAATATTGTGGTTATTACCGGCTGTGTAATCAGTCACAGCCGGTGTAGCAAATAAAAATTATTTATTTAAGGAGGAATGATGTAATGAAGGCAAGAATGAAAAAAGTACTTGCTATGGGACTGTGCGTTGTACTTGCTGTAGGAACCATGACGGGCTGTGGTGGCGATGATAATAAACCGGATTCTGCATCAGGATCGCCTGTGAACGGCAAAGAAACACAGAAAAAAACATTTACCAGCCTTGATGGTATGAAAGTTCGCATTGGTGACTGGTATACAGCAGAGGAAGAAGAGGCAAAGACAGAGTATGCCAAAAAAACTCAGCAGTATAGAAAGAAAATTATGGACGACTATAAGTTTGAAATCAGTCGTTCCAGTGTTGCATCCTTTGCCGGTATGCAGGAGGACTATACGAACCAGGTAATGGCGAACAATCCTAAATGTGAGCTGTATTATCTGTATCAGGAGATGGTAAATGCACCTCTTATGAGTGGTCTTATGAAAGACCTTTCCAAGTTACCTGAGTTTGATTTTACAGAAGAAAAATGGAACCCGACAGTAACTGAGCTGATGAGCATCGGTAAAGGTATCTGGGGTATGAACATTGAGGATGAGCCACGAGGCGGTATCTTCTTCAACAAGCGCTTGCTGAGAGAGGCCGGCATTGATCCGGAAGAGCCATACAACCTGCAGAAGGAAGGCAAGTGGACATGGGATGTATTTGAAGAGTATTGTAAGAAGCTCACAAAGGATACAGATGGAGACGGAAAAACGGATCAGTATGCACTGGCAAGTTTCAACAAATACTATCTGCCAATGTGTGCAGCAAACAATAACGCTACATTCGTATCCCGAAAAGACGGCAAATATGAGAATGCAATTAAGACACAGGAATTCAAGGACGCTATGAACTGGGGCGTAAATCTGATTCAGAAGGGTTATGTTATGCAGCCACCGAAGGGTGCAGCATGGGATTACTACAAAGCTGCGTTCCGTGATGGAGAGGCTGCAATGCAGACATCTGAGGTATATGAAATCAGTGCGTTTGCTATGATGGATGACGAGTGGGGCTTTGTTATGTTCCCATTCAATCAGGATAACCCGGATGCAACAAATACGGTAATTCCGAATGATAACATTGTTGTAATGCCGAGCTGCTTCAATGATGAAAAAGCAGAGAAGATCGCATTTGCGTATGACCTGTATACAGAGAATACACCGGGTTATACAAAAGAAGATGCTGTGAAAGAAAGATATTATGAGCAGTTTAAGGATGACCGTTCTGTAAATGAAACTCTGGAAATGATGAACGATCAGAAACATAAGACGTCTTCTTATGTACCAATGATAAATGGTATTGAGACCGGAGACTTCTGCTATGGTGTTTATGCACTGGCTGTTACACCGGCTAAGAAGATTGAGGAGCTTACTACAAAGTGGGATACAAAGATTGCAGAGGCAAATGCTGCTTACGAAAAATTTGCGAGTACACACTAAGAGTTCAGTATAATTTAATGATTCATAGTTAGAAAGAGCTTTACTAAGGCCTGTCCAGAATGAGCGAAATGTTTGTTTTGCACAGGCCTTTCCTTAAAAAATGAAGATGACAATAAAGGAATTATTTCCTTTTATATAAATGAAATGAAAAAATGGAGGATGAGAATGGAAAAATATCTGGATGAGACAGCATCATTTGAAGAACGCGCTGCGGATTTAGCATCCCGCATGACACTGGAGGAAAAGGTATATCAGACTCTGCATGGTGCGGCTGCGATTGAGCGTCTGGGTGTGAAAGCCTATAATTACTGGAATGAGGCGCTGCATGGAGTAGCGAGAGCCGGAGTGGCTACTGTATTTCCACAGGCGATTGGGCTGGCAGCCACGTTCGATGAGGATTTTATTGAGAAAGTGGCTGAAGTTATTTCCGATGAAGGCAGGGCAAAGTTCAATGTACAGCAGAAGTATGGAGACTATGATATTTATAAGGGACTTACGTTCTGGTCGCCGAATGTAAACATTTTCCGCGATCCAAGATGGGGGCGCGGGCATGAGACATTTGGTGAGGATCCATATCTGACGTCCAGACTGGGTGTTCGTTTTATTCAGGGCATGCAGGGAAAAGATGAAAAATACATGAAGGTAGCTGCATGTGCCAAGCATTTTGCTGTGCACTCCGGGCCGGAGGATATCCGCCACAGCTTTAACGCGATTTCTACGGAACAGGATTTGCGGGAGACTTATCTGCCGGCGTTTAAAGCATGCGTCAAGGAAGCGGACGTGGAAGTTGTGATGGGGGCTTATAACCGGACAAATGGTGAGCCTTGTTGTGGAAGCAAACGTCTTTTAGAAGATATTTTGCGCGGCGAATGGGAATTTAAGGGACATGTTACCTCCGACTGCTGGGCGATAAAGGATTTCCATGAATTCCACATGGTAACGGCAAATGCGGTTGAGAGTGTAGCGCTGGCTATGAACCGTGGCTGTGATTTGAACTGCGGAAATATATATGGTAATCTTTTGAAAGCAGTAGAGCAGGGAATTGTCAAAGAGGAGACGATAGAGCGTGCTGTGACAAGACTGCTCACGACACGGATGAAGCTGGGACTTTTTGATGCATCGGAAAAAGTTCCATATAATACGATAAATTATGACGTCGTGGATTGTCCAAAGCATAGAAAGATAAACGAGGAGGCAGCACGCAAGAGCATTGTTCTTCTGAAAAATGAAAATCAGTTGCTGCCATTGAAGAAAAGCGAGATTAAGACAATCGGAGTGATTGGTCCGAACGGGAATAACCGCAAGGCGCTGGTTGGAAATTACGAGGGGACATCTTCCGAATATATTACTGTACTGGAAGGAATTCAGAGATATGTAGGAGAGGATGTGCGCGTTCTGTTCTCTGAGGGATGCCATCTGTGTAAAAATAAGATTCAGGGATTGGGCATGGAAAATGACCGTATATCGGAGGTTCGTGCTGTTGCGGATGCTTCGGATGTTCTGATTGCCTGTATGGGACTGGATGCCAGTCTGGAAGGCGAAGAAGGAGACGAAGGAAATGAATTTGCCAGTGGCGATAAGCCAAATCTGAATCTGCCGGGGCTTCAGGAGGAGATTCTGAAGGAACTTGCCTCGACCGGAAAGCCTGTTGTCCTTGTTTTGCTGTCAGGAAGTGCTTTGGCGGTAAACTATGCGGATGAAAATATTCCTGCCATCATTCAGGGCTGGTATCCGGGAGCACGCGGTGGAAAGGTTATTGCTGAGATGCTGTTTGGAGAGTTTTCACCGGAAGGAAAGCTGCCGATAACCTTCTACCGGACGACGGAAGAATTGCCGGAATTTACTGATTACTCAATGAAGAACCGGACATACCGCTATATGAAGAAGGAAGCATTATACCCATTTGGCTATGGACTGAGCTACACCGATATGAACTGTACGGAGTCCTGTATCAGTAAGGATGGGGACGGCTACCAGATTTCTGCCGTTCTCTCAAATGACGGTGACATGGATGGAGCGGAGACATTACAGGTTTATGTGAAAGCTTGTCTTGAGGAAGCACCAAACTGGCAGTTGAAGGCTTTGAAAAAGATTGATTTGAAAGCCGGAGAGAGAAAGACGGTAGAACTTGCTTTGACAGAGGCAGATTTTGCCCTGTATAATGAGGAAGGCGTTAAGGTACTGAATAAAGGCGAGTATGAGGTGTATGTAGGAACCTCCCAGCCGGATTCCAGAAGTATTTCACTGACGGGCAAGACGCCAGAGAAGCTTTCGGTATATATGGATACGGAGAAAGTGATACCGGAATAATTTAGTAATATTTACAGTATCAGTAATACCGCTGATACTAGCAATAGACGGAGGAAAGTATGGAGTTTAGTAAATGCTGGCTGGATTACAGTCCGGCAGAAATAAAAGAAAAGGCATTGTTTACGCTGGCAGTTCTCTGCGAGGGAAGCATTGTTGAAAGTGCGGTAAAAGAGTACGACATGGCGATTCAGGGTATGACGGCTGTGAAACCGGAAATTGTGAAAGAGAGGAAACCGGAGAGTGTAGTCCTTCTTCTGGATGAATTTTTGCCAGTGGGAAAGGATGGTTACGAAATCCGGCGTGAGGAGAGCAGCTATTGCATTACCGGACAGTCAGAAAGCGGAGTTTTATATGGAGTCTTTCATTTTCTGCGCGTAATCCGGACCGGGCATCTGGAGGAGTTTCCGATCCAAAATGCACCGGAAATGCCTCTCCGGATTATGAATCACTGGGATAACATGGATGGCAGTATAGAGCGTGGATATTCCGGGGAATCGTTCTTCTATAAAGACTATGAGATTTTATACAATGAGCGTACAGAGCAGTATGTGAGGATGATGGCGTCGATCGGAATCAATGCCATTGTCATTAACAATGTAAATGTGCATGAGAAGGAGACCTATCTCATTACAGATACTTATCTGGAGCAGGTAAAGCAGTATTCGGATTTATTTAACCGGTACGGTATTAAACTCTTTACCAGTGTAAACTTTGCCGCGCCAATGGAGCTTGCAGATTTTGACAACTGTGATCCACTGAACGAAAGAGTGGCGGCATGGTGGAAGGAGACGGCAAAGCACATTTATGAGGTGATTCCAGATTTCGGCGGTTTTTTAGTAAAAGCGGATTCAGAAGGAAGACCGGGACCGTTTACCTATGACAGGACACATGCAGATGGTGCGAACATGCTGGCAAGGGCATTGAAGCCATACGGCGGTATCGTGATATGGCGCTGTTTTGTATATAACTGCGGACAGGACTGGCGGGACAAAAAAACTGACCGGGCGAGGGCAGCGTACGATAATTTTATCGGGCTTGACGGACAATTTGATGAAAATGTCATTTTACAGATAAAGAACGGTCCGATGGATTTTCAGGTCAGGGAGCCGGTATCGCCATTGTTTGGCGGTCTGAAGAAAACAAATATGATTCTGGAAGTAGAGATTGCTCAGGAGTATACCGGACAGCAGATTGATTTGTGCTATCTGCTTCCAATGTGGCGCGAAATTCTCGACTTCGATACGTTTGTGAGAGGCGAGGGTTCTACTGTTTTAAATATTGTGAAAGGTCAGACGCATGGGCAGAAGTTATGCGGTATGGCTGCAGTTATCAATACCGGTGACGACTATAACTGGACCGGCAACGATTTGGCGGCTGCCAATACATACGGTTATGGAAGGCTGGCTATGAACCCATCTCTTGATTCCGAAAGCATTGCAAAGGAGTGGACGGAACTGACCTTTGGTAAAGCACCGGAAAAAGAGATAGTCGCTATGCTGATGAATTCATGGAATACATATGAAAAGTATACATCGCCTCTTGGAATTGGCTGGATGGTAACACCACATTATCACTATGGCCCGGACGTAGACGGCTATGAATATGACCGCTGGGGGACGTACCACAGAGCCGACAGAAATGGTCTTGGCGTTGACCGCACACCGGCGGGAACCGGTTATACGGCGCAGTACAATGAGCCTTGGGCTTCTGTATATGCAGAGAAAGAGAAATGTCCGGAGGAACTGCTTTTGTTCTTTCACTATGTCGGGTATGAGGAGAAACTGAAATCGGGAAAGACATTGATTCAGCATATCTATGATACTCACTTTGAAGGGGTAGAGGAAGTGGAGAAAATGATAACGGTATGGAAAGGCCTGCAAGGAAAGATTCCATCCGATGCCTTTGATAGGGTAAGTGAACGGCTGGAGAGACAGCTTGCAAATTCGGTGGAATGGCGGGACCGTATCAATACATATTTTTATCGGAAAAGTGGAGTTCTGGATGATAAAGGAAGAAAGATTTATGAGTAAAGAAATGGAGGTTATTTAGTATGGATATGACATTGAGATGGTATGGCGAGGGAAATGACAGTGTAACATTGGAGCAGATTCGTCAGATACCGGGAGTGACAGGAGTTATCACAGCCCTTCACGATATTCCGGCAGGAGAGGCATGGACGTACGAGGATGTGATGAAACGGAAACAGGAGGTTGAGGCAGCAGGACTGAAATTAGTCGGCGTGGAGAGTATCAATGTACACGAGGACATAAAAATTGGTCTTCCGACAAGGGACAAGCTGATTGAGGATTACTGCAAATCACTTGAGGCAGTGGGAAAGGCAGATATTCATTTGGTCTGCTATAACTTTATGCCGGTGTTTGACTGGACCAGAACAGACCTTGCCATGCCGCTTGGGGATGGCGCTACGGCACTTGCCTATGATTCTTCTGTTATTGACGGCATTGACGCCGGAGAAATGTTTGAGCGGATTGAGAAAGCCAGCGGCGGCTTTGTTATGCCGGGCTGGGAGCCGAACCGCCGTGATGAGATAATGGATTTGTTTGACAAATATAAAGACGTGGACGCTGACAAGCTGAGAGAAAATTTCAAATATTTTCTGGACGGCATTATGCCGACTTGTGAAAAGTACAAAATTAAAATGGCGGTTCACCCGGACGATCCGGCATGGGATGTATTCGGGCTGCCGCGTATCGTAACCTGCGAGGATGACTTATTGAAAATTGCGGAGATGAACAGCAGTATTTACAATGGATTTACGTTCTGTACCGGTTCACTGGGAAGCAATCTGAACAATGATTTGCCAAATATTATCCGGAATCCGAAAATTGCGGAGAGAATTCATTTTGCCCACCTCAGAAATATTAAGTACGAGAACGACAATTTATTCCATGAGGTATCGCATCTGTCGAGTGATGGAAATTTCGATATGTATGAAATTGTGAAGGCATTGATTGACATGGGATTTGATGGCTGTATCCGCCCTGACCATGGAAGAATGATTTGGGGCGAGCAGGCAAGGCCGGGCTACGGTCTGTATGATCGCGCGCTTGGAGTGGCATATCTGAACGGTTTGTGGGAAGCGATTCATAAAAATAAGTAAGAGACGTGTTGTTGGTGCTATTGAGCTACCACGCTTCGGAATGGAGATTAAAATGAAATTATTAGATTTGCAAAAGGGTGTAGCTGCAGAATGGAAAGAGAAGGGCTATAAACTTCCGGCTTATGACCGTGAGGCAGTCAAGGATGAAACAAAAAAAGCTCCGGCATGGGTACATTTTGGAGCCGGTAATATTTTCCGTGCATTTCCTGCCGCTAAGCTACAGGAGATTTTAGATAGCGGTGAGTACAATAAAGGTGTTATTGTGGCAGAAAGCTTTGACCATGAGATTATCACAAAGGCTTATAAACCGTACGACGGGCTGAGTTTATCTGTCGTACTGAAAGCAAATGGAACAATTGAGAAAATTGTTGTAGGAAGTGTTGTGGAATCACTGGTGGCAGATTCGGTTTGCCCTGAAGATTTTGCACGTCTGGCAGATATTTTTGAAAATTCTTCCCTTCAGATGGTAAGCTTTACAATTACAGAAAAAGGATATTCCCTTGTAAATGGAAAGGGAGAAAAGCTTCCGGGAGTTGAGGAAGGTATGGCAGCAGGTCCGGGTGAGCAGAGCCACCTGATGGGACGCATTGCTTCCCTGTGCTATTCCCGCTTTACAAAAGGGGGAGTACCGCTTGCTCTTGCGAGCATGGATAACTGCTCCCACAATGGTGACAAGCTGAAAGCCGGAGTCATGGCATTTGTCGAGGCATGGAAAGCGAACGGAAAGGTAGGAGAGGATTTTGTCCGCTATATGCAGGAAAAAGTGTCCTTTCCATGGTCGATGATTGATAAAATCACGCCGAGACCGGATGCGGATGTGCAGGCAATGCTCGAGAAGGATGGTTTTGAAGATACTGAGCTGATTATTACAAACCGGAATACCTATACGGCGCCGTTTGTCAACTCGGAGGAGACAGGGTATCTTGTCATAGAGGATGATTTCCCGAACGGACGCCCGCCGCTTGAAAAGGCAGGCATTGTATTTACCGACAGGGAAACGGTTGATAAAGTAGAAAAAATGAAGGTATGTACCTGTCTGAATCCGCTGCACACAGCGCTTGCAATATACGGGTGTATGCTGGGACACACTTCCATCCATGACGAGATGGAGGATGAGCAGTTAAAGACCTTGATTGAGACGATGTGCTATAAAGAGGGCATGCCGGTTGTTGTCAATCCGGGTGTCATCAACCCGAAAGATTTTGCCGATGCAGTATTACAGCTTCGCCTGCCAAATCCGTTTATGCCGGATACGCCGCAGCGCATTGCCTGTGATACATCGCAGAAGCTGCCAATCCGTTTTGGCGAGACGATAAAGGCATATCAGGCGAGGGCGGATTTAAAGCCAGAAGATTTGACGTTGATTCCGCTTGTGTTAGCCGGATGGTGCCGCTATCTGATGGGTGTGAATGACGAAGGAAATGTCTTTGAGCAGAGTCCGGATCCACGCCTTGAGGAAGTAAAGGCGTATCTGAAAGATGTGAAGCTTGGCGCCGTAGGAGATGTACATAAGGCACTGGAGCCGATTTTGTCAGACAAATCTATTTTTGCCGTAAATCTGTATGAGGCGGGACTTGGCGAAAAGGTTGAAGGAATGTTTGCAGAGTTAGCGGCCGGAACGGGAGCGATTCGGACGACGCTGAAAAAGTACCTTTAGGCGTGATATTTAAAAATTTTAACAAAAGATAAAAGAGTATGAAAAACAAGCTTTGAAATTCATTCACAGGAGTTGATTTTAGGGCTTGTTTTTTATCTTTAAAAAAGTTTTTTGAAAAAAATTAAGAAATTTCATTTTTCTTGTAGGAATATCCCTTCTGGATTTGTTCTTTAGGGTAGAGGGACTTTTTTATCAACTTTATATATTGATGAGTCATGTGCCTCGAAAAGAGTAAAACAGGAGGAAAGAAAATGAAAAGAACATTATCTAAAATGATGAGCCGGGCTTTTATCCTTGCCCTGCTGTTTGTCAGCTTGTTCCCAGGTGTCATGATAGGCTGTCGTGTTGTTTCGGCGGCGGAAAGCACTATAAAGATTTACATTGGCGACAGCAAGACGGCAAGGCACCATATGGCAATCGTGCAGGGAGAGCTCTCAGACGAATACAGCTTCTCGGTAAAGGGGCATGAGGTAAAAAGCAGTACCTACACCAGCAGTAATCCGACATCGTTTCAGATTACAGCGGCGGCAAATGGCACCTGCAAAGTAAAGGCAGTCTCAGAGGGAACCGGGCTTGTGACACTGACAGTAAAAACCACAGACAATCAAACCCTGACCGAGAGGGTGTTTGTGTCCGTCTACAAAAAGGTTACTGCCTGTCAGGCAGAGGCAGTAAGAGGGACGGATGTGTACCGCGGCGCTTCCTCAAGCGCAGGCGTGGAAAATGAGGATAAGAAGGGAACCCTTTCCAAGGGGGAAGCCGTAACTATTATCGCTACATGCGGAAATTATTACTTGTTCCGGGCAAAAAGTGGGATTACATACGAAGATGACAAAGACACTGGCTTTGTTAAAAAAAGCGATATAAAGATACCAGTGGACAAGGTTTCCATACAGGAGAAAAATGTTTCAGTAGAAAAAGGGAAGACAGACAAACTAAATGTGACTATTGCGCCAAGTCTGGCAACTGACAAGTCAGTCACATGGAAAATCGGAAGCAGTAAGACGGCTTCGGTCAATACTGCCGGGACAGTCAGTGCAAAGGCAGAGGGGACGACCACGGTTTCTGCAACAGCAAAGGACGGGAGCGGCAAGTCGGACAGCATATATCTGTCTGTGTATAAAAAGGTAGGCGAGGTTTCAGGATATCTTAAATCAGATACTGATTTCTATGCCGTGGGGAATGATAAGGTTTCCATCGGCAAGGGAAAACGAGGGACAAAACTTACTGTGGTCGGTGTCTGTGGAGCGTATTACCGTGTAAAAACAGCGGGAAATCTTGTAAGCACCGCCTATGGGGGACTTTCCTATGTGCCGAAAACCAAGGTGGCAATTCCGGTCGTGAACGTAACGCTGGATAAGAAGAAAGTGACCGTACCTGCCGGGGAAAAACTGCAGCTTATGGCAACAGTGAATCCTTCAATGGCAGACAGTAAGCAAGTGACATGGAAAAGCAGTAATAAGAAGGTTGCTTCCGTAAACAGTAAAGGGGAGGTAAAAGCGAAGAAGGCGGGACGGGCAGTGATTACTGTGACATCCGTGGATGGGAAGAAAAGTGGGAGCTGTGAGGTGACTGTGACAGATACAAAATATGGGAATAACCGGAAAACAATATCAAAGCCTACTCTGGCAGTAGAAACAGAAGGAAAAGACAAGGTGGAACTGACTGTATCCAACATTGAGGTATATAATGGATTTACACTGTATTTGAATGGCAAAAAATATAAGAACTATACTTGTAAGAAAAGAAGGGGGGCGACTATAAAGAATTTGACGAAGTTGAAAGTAAATAAAAAGTATAAAATAAAAGTCAGGACCTTTATAGACAAGGGAGGTAAAAAGACTTATAGCAGGATGAGTGATACACATAAATATATAGCAGGAAGAATTGGTATCACTGCCAATGCAGTAAAGGATAAGTCAATTACTGTAAGCTGGGGAGAAGTAGAGGACGCCGAGAGTTATCAGATATATCGTTCAGGGAAAAAGAATGGAAAGTACAAGTTGATCAAGTCCCTGAATTGGGATAAAGAATCGTATACAGATAAGAATGTAAAACTAAACAAGAGATATTATTATAAAGTAAAGCCAATTTATGGAAAAAAAATAAAAGGTACCAGCAATATTGATTATGCCATCGCCTGTAAGCTGAAAAGTGCAACAAAATATCTCGCAAAGAAATATCCGTTTGTCTGCACCGATAAAAAGAAAAAGATAAATTCTTATAATATAAATGGCACCTATCCATTTGTAAAATATCGGTTTGTTAGGGGTAAGCTGGAGATTCATACCTATCTGGAGTTTGTAACTTACCGTGATACCGGAAATTATGATGCGTATAAGGAACGGATATATGAGAAACAAAAAGCGGCAGTACAAAGCGAGGTATCAACGGATAAATATATTTCTATGTTTAAGGCGGGAATCAAAAAAGCCTACAAAATAAAAATATTTGGTGGAAAAGGAGACTTTAAACGGGGAGTGAACTTTAGTACAGAACTGGTGATACACGAAAAGAAAGCGGGAAAGAATTACCATGCAAAACAGCAGTTTATAGAGGTAATGATAGGCGGTGAGTGTCCGAATTGTACAGGGCCGGGAAACCACTGGTATCATGCAGATCCATCACCGGGTTCGGATGGCTATAAAGAATATGGAGAAGATGTTCCAAGCATTTATATGCCAACACATGAGCAGGTGAGGACAAATGCGATAAGTGATTTAAGAAATCCAGATGTAAATGAGGAGAGTTATGGTGTAGCAGCAGCGCACGAGCTGGGGCACACGTTGGGCTTAGATGATGCGTATTATGCGGATGGATATGATCGGTGTGCGGATAACGATGAGACAGGGTATAAATATAAGATAAATGAGGGACTCTATGATAATTTAATGAAGGGTGGTTTTTATTATAAAAAAATAAATGCTAATGGAATAGAAATGATATTAAAGGCAGTAGATAAAAAGACGGGAATGGCAAATTTTGCGTCCCAGAGTTTTAGAGATTATGCAGACAATAAGATATCCTCAGTAATCAAGGACAGAAGGGATTTGCAAACCGAGGGTAAAAACAGAGAGGAGGATCCAAATGAAAACAATAAATAGAAAAGTAAAGGTAGTAGCAATTATATTCACAATGCTGTCAAGTGTAATCTTGTCAGACAACCACGTACAGGCTGTTGAAAATGCAGTGGCAGTTCAGTCTCCGGACAACATCCAGTCCATTCGGAAATCAAATACATCCATCCGAATACAGTGGAGGACAGTCCCGAGCGCAGATGGGTATATTATTTATCGCTGCAAGCCGTCATCAAAAAAGTACGTAAAGGTACATACACTTGCTTGTTCCAAAGTAGGTGTTCGAAAACAGTGGACGGATAAGAGGTTAAAGAAAAACAAGATATATAAGTATAAAATATCCTCTTATAAGAATGAAAACGGAAAGCAAGTGGT
>DEUM01000025.1 GCA_002362575.1 Lachnoclostridium sp. UBA3262
CATTCCGGGCTTTCGCCCTATACCAATCAAAAGAAACGGCTGTCTGGATGCAAGCATCCACAGCCGTTTCTTTTGATTGGTGCACGGCTCATTGCCTACGAAAAGTATTGTACACCGCTTTGGAATATTTTTTGGTCTTGGTTTCCATAGATATTCTGTGCTACTCCGTCGCCACGGCGCTCTGAATGTGCCATTTTACCAAGAACCCGTCCATCCGGACTCGTTATACCCTCGATGGCAAGGTATGAACCATTTGGATTAAAGTCCTCATCCATAGTAGGATTTCCGTCTACATCCACGTACTGTGTCGCTACCTGCCCATTTTCAAAAAGCTTTTTCAGCCACTCATCATTTGCCACAAAACGTCCCTCACCATGGGAAGCCGGAATTGCGTATACGCCTCCTAGTTCAGCCCCCTGTAACCATGGGGATTTATTTGTAACAACCTTTGTATACACCGATTTGGATATATGCCGTCCAATACTGTTTGTCGTCAGCGTTGGTGAATCTTCATGCTGTGTCGTAATTTTTCCATATGGAACCAGCCCCAGCTTTACAAGAGCCTGAAAACCATTACAGATACCGAGCACTAAGCCGTCTCTTTCGTCTAAAAGCTTGTGTACTGCCTCCTTAATCCGCTCATTGCGGAAAACAGAAGTAATGAACTTAGCCGAGCCGTCCGGCTCGTCACCGGCGCTGAATCCGCCGGAAAACATAAGTATTTGGGATTCATCAATCGCCTGCTCAAACGCCGCCACACTATCTGTAATATTCTGTTCGGTCATATTCTTAAATACAAGGCTGGTTGTCTCAGCACCCGCTGCCTCAAAAGAGCGCATCGTGTCATACTCGCAGTTTGTTCCCGGGAATACCGGGATAAATACTTTTGGCTTAGCCACTTTATGCTTACATACATAGATATCCTTTGTATCAAACAAACCAGTATCAATCTTTTTATTTTCTACACCAGAACGGGTTGGGAATACCTTTTCCAACGTTCCCGTCCACGCTGCAAGTGCTTCTTCCATAGAAACCTTTTCATTTCCGCATATAAAGGCAGGCTCGGAGAGCACTTTACCAAACCGTTCATAAGCAACCCCTGCCTGATCCAGTTTCGAGATATCATTCTCTGCAACTTCCGCAACAATTTCGCCGTAAGCCGGAGTAAAGTAATACTCTTTTTCGCGCTCGCCGCACACCTCGACGCCAAGCTTATTACCAAATGCCATTTTCGCTACGGCCTCTGCTATGCCATTTCCTTCCAGTGCATACGCCGACTGAATCACACCTTGACGCATAAACGAAGTAACTTTTGTATACTGCTCCATTATATATGGGAAATCCGGCAAATCGTATTCATCCCTGCGGATTGCAAACTTAACGAGGACGTTCCCCGCCTTTTTCAGCTCATCTGTCACAACGTCTGACAGCTTCGCCACATCTACGGCAAACGAGCATAGCGTAGGCGGTACGTCAATATCATTAAATGTTCCGGACATACTGTCCTTACCGCCAATCGACGGAAGCCCCAGCTTCATCTGGGCGTCATAAGCGCCAAGCAGCGCTGCCATCGGCTCACCCCAGCGTTTTGGATCTCCTGTCATACGCTTGAAATACTCTTGGAACGTAAAGCGGATTTTTGTAAAATCACCGCCGGCGGCAACAATTTTAGCCACCGAAGTCAGCACAGCATATTCTGCACCATGATACGGACTCCAGCTCATCAAATATGGATCCATACCATAACTCATCATTGTCACTGTATCGCATGCACCCTCAAGCACCGGAAGCTTGGCAATCATTGTCTGCGTAGGCGTCAACTGGTACTTACCGCCATATGGCATTGTCACCGTACACGCCCCAATCGAGCTGTCAAACATCTCAACCAGACCTTTTTTTGAGCACACATTCAGACTTTGCAGTTTTTTCAAAAATGCTTCCTTAAAACTGCTTACTTTTTCCACTTTATTCAAATAATTATCTTTCTTTTCCGGAACAGAAACAACAACATCCGTCTCCTGATGAGCTCCGTTCGTATCTAAGAAAGCTCTGGAAATATTTACAATTTCCTTTCCTCTCCATTTGAGCACCAGACGAGGAGACTCCGTTACCGTTGCCACGCATACTGCCTCTAAATTCTCCTCCTCTGCAAAACCAAGCATCTTATCTACATCTTTTTTATCCACGACAATTGCCATTCGCTCCTGCGATTCAGAAATTGCCAGCTCCGTACCATCCAGTCCGGCATATTTCTTTGGCACCTTATCCAAGTCAACTGTAAGGCCGTCCGCCAGCTCACCAATCGCAACGGATACGCCGCCAGCTCCAAAGTCATTACATTTTTTAATCAGACGGCTGACTTCCTCACGACGGAATAATCTCTGAATCTTTCTCTCCGTCGGAGCATTTCCCTTCTGAACCTCAGCACCGCATGTATCAATGGACGCGGTATTGTGAGCTTTGGAAGAACCTGTCGCTCCACCACATCCATCCCGTCCGGTACGCCCACCGAGAAGAATAATAATGTCACCCGGATCTGAATTTTCCCGAATTACATTCTTTCTTGGCGCAGCGCCCATGACAGCGCCGATTTCCAAGCGTTTTGCCACATAATTCGGATGATAAATTTCATCTACCAGACCGGTGGCAAGACCAATCTGATTTCCATATGAACTATAGCCCTTTGCCGCACCGGTCACAATTTTTCTTTGTGCCAGTTTACCTTCGAGCGTGTCTTTCAGTGATTTGGTAGGATCCGCCGCACCAGTCACACGCATTGCCTGATATACATAGCCTCTGCCTGACAGCGGATCACGAATCGCACCACCAAGACAGGTTGCCGCACCACCAAACGGCTCAATCTCCGTCGGGTGGTTGTGCGTTTCATTTTTGAAAAATACAAGCCATTCTTCCGTCTGCGGCCCATTTCCATAATCAATCTCAACCGGAACTACAATCGAGCAGGCATTGATTTCATCGGACACTTCCATATCCTGAAGTTTTCCCTCTGCGCGCAGCTTCTTCATAGCTAAAAGCGCGATATCCATAAGCGAGACAAACTTGTCCTCTCTGCCCTTGTATAACTCCTTATGCGCCTTTTTGTATTCATCAAAAGTGGCCTTAATTGGCTCAGTATAATCGCCCTCCTCAAATGTAACATTTTTTAATTCTGTCAAAAATGTCGTGTGACGGCAATGGTCTGACCAATAAGTATCTAAAACACGGATTTCCGTCATGGAAGGATCCCGGTTTTCCTCCGACTTAAAATATTTCTGAATATGGAGAAAATCCTTAAATGTCATAGCAAGCCCAAGAGACTCATACAGCTTTTTCAGCTTCTCCTCCGGCATATCCTTAAATCCGTCAAATATCTTTACATCCTCCGGCTCATCAAATTTAGTAAGTAATGTGTCCGGAATTTCTTCATCGGTTTCTCGGGAATCAACCGGATTAATACAGTAGGATTTGATTCTTTCAAAATCCCCCTCTGATATATTTCCTGCCAAAACATATGTCGTAGCGGAACGGATTACCGGCTCCTCCTTTTCATTTAACAATTTCACACATTGCTCCGCAGAATCTGCACGCTGGTCAAACTGTCCGGGAAGATATTCGACAGAGAACACCTTGTCCCCGGCATCTCTTTTAAATGTGCCTTCATAAACATCATCGACCGGCGGCTCGGAAAATACGGTTACTAGCGCTTTCTGATAAGTAGCATCCGATAGTGCCTCGACGTCATAGCGAATCAGCACCCTTACATTTTCCAGTGTTTTAATATCCAGATATTCTCTCAATTCCTGTTTTAATTCCTTCGCATGCACTGCATAAGGCTCTTTTTTCTCAACATAGATTCTCTTTACGTTTGCCATTGTCATCCTCCATTCACGTACCTGTTTTACGCGTTTTAATTACTGGTTCCGCTTGTCAGGTAACCGACATTTACCCTTCCCTTCCAGTAGCTCTGAACCTCTGTCGTATAATTTCCTTTTATCTCACTATTATATTTGGTATCAAACTGCTTTTCTTTTTCATCTGATACTACCTGTGTACATTGATTGTTATAAGCCTTCGGATCGTCGTTATTTACCATCTTAATTACATAATACGCATCCTTTGTCTCAATCACCTCAGATATAGCGCCGTTTTTCATCGCCTTGACCTGCTTTCTTGTGGCATCGTCAAGAAAATCCTTATCTGTCTCTAACAAATCTTTTGTACTGTAACTGATTCCCGTACTGTCGTCCTTATTGTCTTTATCTTTATCTGCAATAATATCCTTTGTAAAATCTTTTGCTGTCGCTGCTTTCTTTCTCAGTGTTTCCATATCCGTCTTTGCCTTCTTCAAAGCAGCGGCATCCTTGGAAACATCCTTGCCATCTTTATCTTTTTCTGTCTTGGCAAATGTATAATACTGTAATGTATACTGACGATAATCCTTCTTGCTTACTGTCTTTTTCAGTGCAGCCTCATCAATACCAAGCCCGGAAATTACCTGCTGTTTATATTTCTGCGCCAGCGCTTCCTTCTCCACTACGCTCTTAATAGTTTTCTCATCCAGCCCTGCTATCCTTTTCTGGCTGGCTGACAAGTTTTTCATCGTACTCTCTACCTGTTCATTTACCGTCTTATTTTCTGCATCGGTCAGGGACAGGTCAGCTTTCATTGCTTCCATATAAAGAATCTCACGCTGCTTGATGGAATCCATAATCTGTTTTTTTGCCACCGTTGCTCCATCATTTCCCTCATCATCTACATTCTCTGCTTCCCAATACGTTCTTCCACCATAAATCTGACGGTATATTTGCTCATAGCTGTTGTACTGTGTTTCTGCCATATAAATATCATACATTGCCTCTTTATAATAAACCTTGTTTGTAACAGCCGCACCCGTCTTATCCAGTCCTGTTACCTCCAAAATTTCACGTGGACGCAGCTGAATATAACAAATACCGAGACTGAGAACTAAAATCACAATAATCCCGATAGCCAGTAATATTTTGTTTTTGTTGGAAACGGCAGCTCCTTTCGATTTTGCAGGGTTTTCTGTTCCTAACCCCTGATTTTTAAGAATCTTTTTCGCACTATTCATATTTCCCTCCAAGTAAAGTAAATAATATTGTTCAAAAATACTTTAGTATTCTATCATAAAAAAGCCCGGCTGACAAGCACGGGCTACTTTTTTTCTTTCCACTAAAAAATGCAGGAAAAGGGACTTGAACCCTCATGGTATTGCTACCACACGGACCTGAACCGTGCGCGTCTGCCAATTCCGCCATTCCTGCATGCAACTGATATATTATCATCTCACTCTGGAAATGTCAATCTTTATTTTTGATTTATTGCAGTACATGTTTACAAGTTACGTGTTGCGGGAGAAATGTTCTCTCGCATAGACACTCTCGTTTGAATAAGAACGCAACGGTAAGGGCACATAAAAAACATGTGCCTCTTACCGGCGTTCTTATAACACTATGCTCAATGAACCATTTCTCCCGTAACACTGTACCTCTGTAAATTCCTGCTCGCTTTGTAAATCAAAAATTTTCGGTCTTATTCGTCAGGGTAAATTACCATTGCTTCAAAAGGGGGGGGGAGAGCGGTAGTATCAGAGAGGTTCTATCAATTCGCGCAGCGAATTACCAAGAACCGATTCGATACTACCGTCCTCCCCCCTCTTAACAGCATTGGTATCACCCCGACAAATAAGACCGAAAAACCTCTTTTACAAAAAAACATTCTGTGATATACTTAATAATATCAAAACGAATGAGGTGATACTTGTGATTATGAATCCCGGAATGTTACTATTCGGACTAATTGATTCCGGCGTAGCATTTTTTCTTGTGTATAATATTGTAAAAGCAAAATTCGGTGGAGAAAAGAGTACACTTGCACGCTCGATTGCGGCTGTCCTCGGCACAATTATCTTTATTGTTTATTTCGCTGTTATCGTGTGGTTTAATACAAATCCATACACCGTCAGACAGGAAGTAAAAACGGTTGTATATGCCGCTCCGTTCGTTCTGACCATTTTGATGACAGCGCTGGTTCTGCTCTCCCAGCCTCCAAAAGCAAAAACAGAGGGTGATGAAGAAACGGAAGCAGAACAGGAGGAAAAAACCGTTACCGAAGAATAATTGACATACTACAAAAAAGGGCTGTTGTACAGGAAAACCCATAAGCACAACAGCCTTTTTGATTACATATATTCTTCTTACATATATTTCTTCAAAGCACGTTTTTTAATTCTACTAAGGTTACAGGAATAAATAATTGCCGCCACTTTATTTTTCTTATCAAAGTAGAAACGGATTCTGTATTTCCCATATTTCATATCAGTATACTTTTTCACCTTACTTTTCTTTAGTCCTTTTGTCCTTGTAAACGGATCCTTCTTTGTACATTTCTTAAGGGTAAATTCTCCGTACTTCTTCTTTACCTTTGATGTACTGGAACCGATTTTAATCCCCCGGTAAGTAGATTTCTTTTTACTTCTTCCCTTCCACTGTCCAACCCATGCATAACCATAGTTATAGCCTTTTCTCTTACAATATGCTACGAAGTTCTCTCCATTAAATTTACTAAAGTCTTTTTTGACCATTTTAGATACTACAGTTATAGTACAGCGAAATGTAGTGTTCTGTATTTTTGCTTCTACAATAGTAGTCCCCTTTTTCACACCCTTTACAACGCCGCCTGCTGTCACTGTAGCGATAGCAGGATTATAACTTCGCCATGTAACCGCTGTACCCAGAATATCTTCCAATCTCTTTCTCGAGACATCACTCGATATTGATTCCCCCGGCAGACCAAGAAGGCTCAAGGTCGTTTTTTTCTTCTGCATAATGAACGTCTTGGTTTTGTTCAGCTTTACTTTAGAAGTATCAATTTTCAGCGTCGGAATCGGCGTCGGTGTTGCGGTGGCAGCCGGCGCCTCCGTTATAGCCGCTCCCGTCGAAGTCCCCGACACTGCCTCTCCACTAGATTCTTCCGCCGCCCTTGCCGAACCGTTCACCATATTCATACAAAATACAAATGTCAGACAAATTGCTAAAGAAAGAATTATCTTTATCGCATGCTTTCGATTCATTTTCACATCTCTCCTTCCATATTAAGCACATACATATTCTAATTCTACACCATTCGAAGGAGTTTGTCTACAGTTGTGTAATAAAAATTTCATGGAATTTTAGACAACATTTCAGGCAAGTTCAATCGCACCAGTATACAACTGATAATATCTTCCCTTTTTCTCCAGCAATTCTTCATGCGTACCACGCTCAATAATCTCTCCATGCTCTAAGACCATAATACAATCTGCATTCCGGACCGTAGACAAACGATGGGCAATAACAAATGTAGTACGGTTTTTCATTAACCGCTCCATACCATGGTCAATGTGCATTTCCGTGCGGGTATCAACCGAACTCGTCGCCTCATCCAGAACAAGAATCGGCGCTACCGAGATAGCTGCTCTTGCAATATTCAAAAGCTGCCGCTGTCCCTGACTCAGGTTCGTGCCGTCGCCTTCCAGCATCGTGTCGTATCCATCCTCTAATCTCATGATAAAAGAGTGGGCGCTTGCCGTCCTTGCCGCCTGCTCTACTTCCTCATCTGTCGCGTCTGGACGTCCATAGCGGATATTTTCCCTTACCGTCCCACTAAACAAATGAGTGTCCTGCAACACCATTGCTATCTGGGAGCGAAGGCTCTTTCTCTTATACTTCTTCAAATCCACGCCGTCAATGGTAATCCTTCCCTCCTGAATATCATAGAAACGGTTCAAAAGATTTGTGATTGTTGTCTTACCTGCTCCGGTAGAACCGACAAATGCTACCTTCTGTCCTGCATGGGCATATAAATTGATATCCTTGAGAATCGTTTTATCCGGATTATAACCAAAGGTTACATTCTCTAAAACCACATCTCCCTTTATATCCCGCATTTCAATCGCATCCTGCACATCTTCCTCCTCCGGTTCTGTATCCATTACGGTGAATACACGCTCTGCCCCGGCAAGTGCGGAAAAAATCGTGTTTACCTGCATGGAAAGTTCGTTAATCGGTCGGCTGAACTGGCGGGAATAATTGACAAACACAGTCAGCTTTCCAATGGTCAGCCTTCCCAACAGGCAGAAAATTGCACCAACCGTTGCTGTAATTCCGTAGCACACCTGTCCGATATTTCCCATAATCGGGCCCATTATGCCGCCAAAGAACTGCGCCTTAATCTGTTTTTTCCGCAGATCATCATTCAACCCTGTAAATTCTTCTACTGCCTTATCCTCATGACAGAACACTTTTACAACCTTCTGGCCAGTTACCGTTTCTTCAATATAGCCATTCAGTACACCGAGTGCACTCTGCTGCTGCCTGTAGTATTTCGAACTCTTTTTCGCTATAAATCCACCCGCCTTGACCATAACCGGAACCATAACAATTGTAAGAAGTGACAGCCATACATTCATATACAACATGATAGAAACCGTTCCAATGATTGTAATTGAGCCGGATATCAACTGAATTACTGTATTATTTAAAAGTTCTCCTATCGTATCCACATCATTTGTAAAACGGCTCATAATATCACCGGTACTGTTTGTGTCAAAATAGCGGACTGGCAAATCCTGTATACGGTCGAAAAGCTCCTTCCGTATCTGAATCAGCGCCCTCTGCGAAACGCCAACCATAATTCTCTGCTGCAAGTAATTGGCAATTACGCCCAGACCGTACACCGTCAGCATTACAAGCACACCTCGGAGCAATACCATCGTTCCTTCGGCAATCAATGCTGCACGCTGTCCGGATGCCGCCTTTACTACCATGCCGGCATACTTTGTCAGATTATCAATAATCGGCGACAGCAAATACGAACCCGCCAGCGTCGCCCCGCTAAATACAAGCACACAGACAAGCGCCAGTATTACCAGTCCGATATCTTTCTTCATATAGGAAAGTAACCTTTTTATCACTGCCCCCGAATTTTTTGGCTTGCCGCCACGCATAGCAGCCGCACGTCCACCATGTCTCGGCCCCGGTCCCATCGGCGGGCCCCCCTGAGGTTTATTCTGTGCCTGACTCATCCTGCCACCTCCTCTTTATCCTTCTGGGAATAATATATTTCCTGATAGGTTTCGCAATTCTTCAACAATTCCTTATGCGTTCCCTGCCCGACAATCCTTCCCTCATCCATCACCAAAATACGGTCTGCCTCCTCTACCGAAGAAATCCGCTGGGCGATGATAAGTTTTGTTGTGTCCTTTAATGAAACAGAAAAGCTCTTTCTTATCTCAGCCTCCGTTGCTGTGTCTACCGCGCTGGTACTGTCATCCAAAATAAGTATCTTCGGCTTTTTCAAAAGGGCTCTGGCGATACACAGCCTCTGCTTCTGACCACCGGATACATTGACTCCGCCCTGACCAAGTTCCGTATCATAGCCGTCTGTAAAGTCCTTGACAAACATATCTGCCTGCGCCGCCTGTGCCGCCTGATAAACTGCTTCCTCGGATGCCTCCTCATCGCCCCAGCGAAGATTTTCCATAATTGTGCCGGAAAATAATGTATTCTTCTGAAGCACCATGGCAACCCCGTTCCGGAGATTTTCCAGAGAATAATCCCTGACATTCACGCCATCCACAAGCACTTCTCCCTCATCACAGTCATATAATCTCGGAATCAGCTGAACAAGGGAGCTCTTTCCGGAACCGGTTGAACCGATAATGCCAACCACCTCGCCCGGCTCGGCCGTAAAGCTGATATCCTGCAAAACATTATGCTTATGCTTCTTATAATAACGAAAACCGACTTTCCGAAACTCGATTTTTCCACTCTCGACCTTTCTTTCCTTCTCTTTCGCTGCATCATCATTCAAATCAATATCGGTATTTAACACCTCTAATACACGGTTTGAAGACGCCACCGCACGGGAACCCTGAATCATAATCATGGAAACCATCATTAACGACATCAGTATCTGTGTAACATACGTTGTAAAAGCGGTCAAATCTCCGACCGGCATTGTCCCTACTAAAATTTGCTGTCCGCCAAACCAGACAACCGCCATTACCGTAATATTCATCGCCAGCGTCATAATCGGCATCGTCAATATAACAACCTTGATTGCACGAAGTGTCTTATCCTTCAAATCATTACTTGCCTCATCAAAGGTTTCCTTTTCAAAGTCATCCCTTACAAAAGATTTGACTACCCGCTGATTTGTAATATTTTCCTGTATGCGGGAATTCAAAGCATCCAATTTCTTCTGCATGAGGTCAAACCGTGGAAACGCCGTTCTCATTACGAAAACAAGGGCAATAATCAGCGCCGGAATCACAACACAGAATACCATTGCCAGACTGGGATTCATAATAAATGCCATAATCAGACCACCTATTAACATGCCCGGTGCGCGCAGCAGCATACGAAGTCCCATGGAAATTACATTCTGAATATTGGTAATATCGTTTGTCAGCCGGGTAACAAGTGAACCAGTCGAGAATTTTTCAATATTGGCAAACGAAAACCGCTGTACCTTCTCAAATATGTCCCTGCGCAAATCCGCAGCAAAATTCACGGAAGCCTTGACGGCAAAATACGCCCCCAGCGTGCCTCCCAGCATCATCAGAAAGGCAGTCCCAATCATAGCCGCCCCGATTGCAATAATAAAACCCGTTCCCCTTGCCTCGATTCCCTCTGCAGCACCGCAGCCATAGTTAATAATAATTGACATCAGTTTGGGCAGCGCAACCTCGCCGAGAACCTCAACTATCATAAAAATAGGCCCTAAAATAAATGCTGACATATAAGGTTTTACATACTTCTTATACTGTCTCATCCTTTCCCTCCATTCGTTGTTTTCGTATGTTTTCTGTGATAACATCCATATTGTCATATATACGACTCAAAAAGTCACACAGAGTTTTCAGTTCTTCTCCTGTAAACCCCTGATACATCATACGGCTTACATAGTCAAAATAGTCTTTACTTGCTTCCACTACCCGCTTACCCTCTTCGGTTAATTCTACAAACTTTGTCCGGTTGTCCTTCTCACCGGCAGTTTTCATTACGAGTCCATCCTTTTCCAATGTTTTCAGGATAACTGCCAATGTCGCCGGTGTTACCTCCAGCTTCTTTGCCAAATCTGCCTGCGAACGGAACTTGTTACAGGATAAAAACATCAAGGCACGGTGCTGTCCCCGGTGAACCCCGGTTTTCTTAAAGCACTGTTCTGTCACACGCCGATGCCTCTGACTGGTCACAATCAACTGATGTGTCACATCATTGAGTACCGGAACACCATCATTTTTTATGTTATTCATCACTTCGCTCCTTTCCATTTTTAGTTCAATAACGCCAAAATCGTTAGTATCATAATCATTAGCATACTAATTATATCGCACTTTTTTTATATGTCAATACTTTCTTTTATTATTTCATAAAATATTCATAGTTTCTATACGGACAGCAATGAAATTAGTTTTTTCACAGCCCTTCTTTAACAACCTCATATATTGACTCTACAATGTCCGATGTAAGAATTAGGTCATTTAATGTAAGAATTAGTGCATGCTTTTCTCTTTTCAAAACTTACATCAAAGGTTATAATATATAAAATAACATAACCGTAAATTGATGGAGTAGCTTATGATAACAATTGGAATTTGTGATAACGATCTTGTGTTTTCTGATAATTTATATAATATTATTCAACACGTTATGGCGCCGTATAGTAACTGGAACATCTGTACTTTTCATAACGGCAGAGACATAAAAGAATCTATAGATAATGGTACTTTTAACTGCCAGCTTCTGTTTATGGATATACTAATAGATGGTGGTACTGGATTTGAAACTGCCAAATATATCTGCGACCATATCCCTCATACTGATTTAATCTTTGTTACTTCCTCGGACAAGCACATATATGAGTGTTACCATTATCACGCTTTTGCTTACTTATTGAAACCGGTGTCCGAAAATGATATTGCCACAGAATTGCATCGCTATCTGGAGAACCTGAACTGCTCTGCCAAGTATTTAACAATTACCTATCAGGGCATTACACATCAAATCCCCATTGACTCCATTTTGTATATCGAAAGCAATCTTAGAAAAATCGCAATACATACAAACCAAACTACCTATTATTGCTATCAGAAGTTAAATGTCATTGCCGAGCAGCTAAAAGACGACGGATTTGTACGCTGTCACCAGAGCTATCTGTTTGCGCTAAATAAAGTAACAAATTATAGCAACGTCCACATATACATACAGGATATCCAGATTCCTATCAGTAGTCGGTATCAGGCACAAATACGCGAACTATTTTCCCTTGGCTCGAAAACCGGCACACAGCCTTTCCTGCCACACAACAGTATAAACCAGTCGCAGACGGAATGTGGTGCGCTTATTTGCATCCGTGGTGCTTATCTCGGTTCTATCATCCGAATTCGTCCAGAGCAGGAAATTACCATTGGAAGGGATGGGAACATAGCCGATATGGTCATTAATCTCCCACTTGTCAGTCGCAGACATTGCACACTTACCTACCACTGTGATATAATGAAGTATGAAATTACGGACTTGTCTTCAAATGGTACATTCATTGATGGAAACAAGCGCTTATTAAAGAATGACTCCTATCTTTTAAAACCGGGCAGCGAAATCTGCTTCGGTAATAAAAATACTGTATATAAACTAGGATAATTGGTGATTGAAATGAACCTTATTAAATGTGAAAATAATCATTTTTATGATTCCGAGAAATTTTTGACCTGCCCACATTGCGCAAACAGAGTTGCAATGCCTGATGTTAATGATATTCTGGGTAAGAACCAGAACCGCATCCAGACATCCCCTCCTAATGACGAAAACGAGTATGCAGCTTCCAAAGAAATCCTTGGCAAAACAGTTGGCTGGCTGGTATGTATCGATGGCATAATGCTTGGCGAAAGCTTTGTTCTCCGTGAAGGTGATAACTGCATCGGACGAGCTTCTAATATGGATGTATCCTTACTTTATGAGACTACTGTTTCCAGAGACAAACACGCCATTATAACATATAATTCTGCCCATAACTCTTTTATCCTTCACTCTCCGGAACATATGGGACAAATACTATATAACAATAAAAATATCAAGAAGCAAAAAACACTGAAAAGTTATGACATCATTACACTGGGAAACTGCTCCCTTCTCTTTATTGCTCTTTGCGATAATCGTTTTCGCTGGGCAGAGAAAAAAACGGTGGAATAAAAATAGTAACCCAGCATTAAATACCGGGTTACTATTTTTATTTTTTCGAGCGGTTAATCAGTCTGGCATAACTTTTTGCCTTTGACTTTACCGCCCATATTCCTACTTTGTGAGGAACGCCAAAAAAAGTTTTTTTGCCAATCTTTCTTAGTTTCTTCCCCTTAAAGATAATCTTTTTCAGTTTCTTATCTTTATATAGAACCTTTTTGCCAAGCACTTTCAAACCTGTTCCAAACTGTATCTTTTTCAGGTTTTTACATTGGGAAAAAGATTCGTTCCCTATCTCTTTTACATAATTGCCAATAATGGCTGTTTTCAATTTCTTTTTCTTTTTAAATGCCTTTTTCTCTATTTTGACAACTTTGTACAACCGGCCATCTATTGTTACGGTATCCGGTATTCGCAGTTTTGTAATCTTTTTGTTTTTTACCCCAGTCACCGTGACACTGTTTTTGGTATGAATCCGATATTTTACATTTCTAATCGTATGGCATTTTTTTGCTGGTTTTATCGTTGCTGCCGGCTTCGGGCTTGAAGTTGACACTGGCACTTTCCCTGGAGTTACCGTAGGTGTCGCACTCGGCGTTACCCTCGGTGTCGGACTCGGCGCCGTACTTGGAGCCGCCGTCGGTGTCGGACTCGGGCTTGGCGTTACATTTGGCCGAACCACTTCACCATTTTCTCCTGATTTGTACATTAAATCATTCTCTTTTAGATACTCCAGTACCGGACTATTTGCCGGCAGATTTTCGGCAGTCTGAAAGACAACCTTATTATGGTTTTCCAGATGATATACCGAAAGATCCGTCAATCCTTCCGGCACTACAATAGTAAGTCCCTCTTTATTTGGCAATGCATCTGGTGCCGCCTCTTTTACACTATCCGTTTTCGCTAAAATAATTTTTTCCAATCTATCACAATTTTCGAATACATTAGAACCAAGTGTTTCTAGTGTAGCACCCAGATTCATTGCGATAATTCTCGTATTAGCAAAAGCATAATCTTTAATATGTACAATATTCATTGGTATAGCCATTTTACTTGCATTTATCCCCGAAAAAGCATATTCCTCTATCGTGTTAATGGAGCCTTCTATTGTCAAAGTTCCTTTAATCTCACAATCCATAAATGATTGGTACATAACTTCCCCATTTGTCATTGCAATACGCACATTACCACCAAACTGTGTACCTTGAAATACATACGGTCCGATTACTACTTTTCCATCGCTGCTGATTACAAAACAATCCTCGTCCGAAGCTTTCCCAAGACCAATCCGGGCATTCTTAAACGCATTTTTACCTATTGTATAATTAGATACCCCCGATGTTATTTCCATAGATGAAAGCTCGGCCTCAGAAAAGCTTTCAGCCTGAATACCAACTACATCCATCCACTTGTTTTCACCATCCTGCACATACTGATATATATTCGAAATAGCAACCTCTCCTGTGCTTCCCGCAGGTTTATCATAACCACATATAGCCAGTCCGGTCTTGCTTGCATCCTCTTTGTTTGGCACTATTTGAAGTTTCAATCCACTGCTCTTATGAATAAATGTAGTGCCTTCCGCATTAGAAATAGCAGTCGATGACAAGAACAAAAAAATCATGCAAAATATACTAATTACTTTTTTTGTTCTTTTAGGGTAAAATATGCTTTTCTCATCTCGTTCCTGATACATGCTACTTTCTCCTTGCGCAATAACTTCAACATTTTTCCAAAATTATTATACAATAAATAGAAAGTATGCGCAAAGCCTTTTTCTGATATTTTCTATATTCTAATGTGCAGATTTTAAAAGCAAAAAGCGCCCTGCTCCAAACTTTCCGGAACTAAGGGCGCTTTTATATAATTTACTTACTCATCCTCACCGCATACGGTACATACTCCGTCCGCACCCGGTTTGTGTGGCAGTCTTTCAATTTCTTCTACGTCTTCCTCCTTGCACACAGCACATACCCGTTTTCTCTCTCCTTCTTCACTACAGGTTGCCTGTTTTGTTATCTGCCATGCTCCATACTTATGTGGAGGCGCCGGGATTTCTCTATATTCCACATAACCACATTTTTTACACTTTCTCTGTTTCAGCCCTGCCTCTGCACAGCTTGTCTTTCTAACTGTCTTCCATGTACCATATTTGTGTTTTCCTTTTTTACAGAGAACCTTAACGCGAATGGTATATTTTATAGTGTATGTCTTTCCCTTCTTCAATTTCATTGTCTTTGATTTAGGTTTGTAGTGCTTACCCCACTTTACCATCTGATTGACATATACTGTCTGTTTTTTACCCGTATGCGTCCATTTCACCTTAAACGTGAGTTTGGCAGTACCCCGTTTAACCGCTTTGATTTTCCCCTGCTTAGCATTTACAACTTTTACAATTTTTTTATTGCTTGACTTAACAGATATTTTTTTAACATTAACCTTTTTTAATACTGGCGTAATTGCGCCAGCCCCGCTATATTCGCGTGATTTGTACTTACAGCTCGGCACTTGTACATGAAAATACATCGTTCTTCCCTGGCTTAATTCGCAGTCTGGTACAACATCATACGCTGACGGTTCATAGTAATAATCCCCTTTGGAAGTCTGACCATATATATTTCCGCGTTCGTTTGCTTCAACCAGCGAATGTTTCTCCTTTTTCTTTGCCTCCGCCGGTGTTCCTGAACATAATGTTCCTACTGTCAGCATCCCTGCCAGAGCGATTGACAGCACTTTCCTAAAATAACCTTTTCTCATAGTATTACTCTCCTTTTTATGTTTTTGATATTTCATTCCGGATTATAACACAGAAAATTTATCAGATATATAGGCATGTAAGATTTAACCCGTTTCATGTAATAATTACCTTATCCGCTGCTGCCATTGCGCTTTTCCCAGACATCATGATATAATAAATTATAAATTTTTGGCACAATCCAATGGGAGGTTCACCATGACAACAAATTCATATTCCGGCTTCCATTCACTACCCGCCGGCACCTGCCTGCATAATACATATCTGATTCAGGAGACGATTGGTGCAGGCGGTTTCGCTGTTACCTACAAGGGAGTCCGGAAAGATACCGGTAAAACAATCGCCATAAAAGAATATTTCCCACCCAGCCTTGCCGTGCGCAATGAACAGGAAGGTCTTTATGTGCTATACCCATTTCCCAATAAAAATACCGGGATGTTTCAAAAAGGTCTTCGGCGTTTTCTTAATGAGGCAAAGATTCTGAAATCCTTTCAGGAATTGGAAAGTATTGTATCGGTTTATGATTTATTTGAAGAAAATGGGACTGCTTATCTTGTCATGGAATACATTGAAGGTCTGACACTCAGCCAATATGTAGCAGAAAATGGCACTCTTACCTTTCCCGAAATTTCGGAACTGATAGCCCCTGTCATTCACTCACTGGCAAAAGTTCATGAGCGTGGACTGATTCATCGGGATATCAGCCCTGACAATCTGATTCTCGGCATAGACAATAAACTGCATCTGATTGACTTTGGCGCCGCCAGTTTCGAGAGTATCAAAAGTACCCAAAATACCGTAATCGTAAAAGCCGGCTATGCACCCCCGGAGCAATACATTCCTAATGGAAAGATTGGCCCATGGATTGACATTTATGCCATTTGCGCCACGATTTATTTTTCCCTGACCGGAAGTTCCCCAACAGAGTCCGTTCATCCATCGGATACTGATTTATCTCCAGTTCTTGCCAATCTGAATCAGCTGTTGCCATGGCAATATGCTATTTTGGAAAAAGGTTTACAGTTTCGTCCATCTGACCGTTTCCAGAGCGTCAATGCACTCTATTCCGCTTTGACCGGGACGTCCGAAAATAATCAGGATATTACTATCCTACAAATGAATATGCCAAAAAAAGGCCGAACCCGAATCCATACTCTACTTCCAAAACGACATAATACTTTGCGTCCGGTACTTTTTTCTGTACTCGGGATTGTTATACTAGGTATGCTGGTTACTGCCCTTGCCCGCACTTTAACGGAAAGGACAGAAGTCATCCGGAACTACTCCATCCCCACACAGCCAGCTATTTCATCGCCGCCTGCAAAACGGACTGCCACCCCTAAAAAGCCAAAAATCTTTGTCATGCCGGATGTAACAGGGACTACCACAAAAAAAGCAAAAAAACGAATTCACAATCTGGATTCCACCATTCGAATTGATGTCTCGTATACATATAATAATACCATTAAGAAAGGAAACGTCATAAACCAGAGCGTTGCTGGAGGCGTACATTTTACAAAAGGGCAGCTCCCTTCTATCTCTTTAACAGTCAGCAAAGGGAAAAAGTCATCTGTCACAAATTCGCCTAAAGAAAAAAAACCGACGAAAAAACCCCCGGATTATAAGGTAAAAAATGACGATGACCTTATCTCTATACCACTGGACTAGCTTCACAGCTCCAGTGGTTTTCCATTTTCACATATTACTTCTTTCACAGTTTCACAAAAAATTCATATATTATAATAACATGTGCTAAGGTTGGATTTTTTATGGAATATGGAAAACTTAACGTTAATGTCATCTCTGACAATGACAGCACCCCTATCAGCGGTGCTACCGTCCGTATTACAAATGAGAATGAACCGGAACGAATTATAGAAGAAACAATAACGGATAATCAGGGGCAGGTAAATGAAGTAGAATTAGAAGCCCCTCCTCTGGAATACAGTATGGATCCTACTGCAAACAAACCGTATTCGGAATATACGGTTTTCATTAGTGCACCGGGATTTGAAACGGTGGAGGTAAACGGAGCCGAAATTTTCTCTGGTGAAACTGCAATTCAGAATGCCAGCCTCTTTCCTGTCTCTGAGTCCGAGCCGGGCTCTGCAGAGACCTTCGTAATCCCCGACCATACGCTGTGGGGCGATTATCCTCCAAAAATACCGGAAAGTGAAATAAAAACTGTAGAAGAAACCGGTGAAATCGTTCTCAGCCGGGTAGTCATTCCAGAGTATGTCGTCGTTCATGACGGCCCTCCTTCTGACCGAAGTGCAAAAGACTATTATGTAAAATACAGAGACTATATTAAAAATGTAGCAAGCAGTGAAATTTACTCCACATGGCCGACAGCCACGATACAGGCAAATGTGCTGGCTATCCAGTCCTTTACCCTGAATCGTGTCTATACGGAATGGTAGGGAAACCACCACTGATTCGTGGTCGCCGCCCCAAGGTCTGCCCGTACCTCTTTATGTATTATAAATTATATGATTTTTACCGGCTTCTTGACCGCCTTGATATAAAAATCTCCTGTATCTGTGTGCAATTCTACCGTACGTCCAAAATTCAATCCCGTATCCTCTGCCACTAATCTGATATTGAATCTGCGCAGCATTTCTTTCGCCGCTAGAGCATTTCTGTCTCCGATGCTTCCGATATCATTGGTCATCTGGGTAAATCCGAACATCTGGGCTCCACCAGCAATTTTCGCAACCAAGCGGTTTTTATTTGCCCCTATACGGGTTATCTGCTTTAGAAGTTCCGGAATCCCGGTATCTGCAAACTTAGCAATATTAGTATTGTTTGCTACAATTCTACTATCTGGCAGCATATAGTGAACCATACCGCCAATCTTCATTATAGGATCATACAAAGTCAGTCCGATACACGAACCGAGTCCCACCGTTATTAGTATATCCGGTGCTTTGCAGACATTCAAATCTGCCATTCCAACTCTTACTATATTACTCATTTTACTACCTCTACACCTCGAATCCTAGACCTTTTAGTATCTTGCCATAAGATTCCTGCTCCGGCATCAAGATAAAATAACCATTAATCATCACATCGTCGCCGAACTCTGTTTCAATCAATAGGGTATGGTCGCCATACTGACCAAATTCAATCGCCGGCACGCTGAGCACCGATGCAGCCATATCAACGGCAAGATACGGAATGGATGGCAAAACAGAAAGATTCGTCATAGTTGACAATGCTGACAAATAGGAACCGGCAATAATATTACCAATTTCCTTTATGGCAGACAAATCCATCTCGTCAAACTCCGCCTCATACGCCGGATCACGCATCATTAGCCGATTCACAAGATAACGAGCCGAGTCCATCCGCATCAAAAACATCATACTTCCTTCAATGTCCTTTTGTAATTCCAGAAAGATTCCAACAACAATCTCATCTTCCGGACAGATGGCAGCCCCTAGCTTTGAAACCTCAATCAGCTCCACCTTCGGTACATTCATATTAACTTTGATGGAAAGCATCGACGCAATCGCAGTCGTCGCATTGCCTGCTCCAATATTTCCAAGTTCCTGAAGAACATCAACATATTGACTATTGATGTCTGTTAACGAATATTTGCTCATCAAACCCTCCATTTATACAAAACATATTTGCAAAAATATTATAGCAGAAACTGACCTTATTTGTAAATGAAAAAATTAAGACAGAACTGTTATTCGAAAAAATTCTATAACGAATAGAACAACCCCAGACAATATAATATATAATAAACATAATAACGAGGAAAACTCCATGCAGGATATCATTTATGAAGAAATATCAGCCATGCAAAATGGAATGATGGTAAAGCTGGAATTCCCACAAACTAACGAAGATGAGAAAACAATAAGGAAAGAAGTCAAACAGATTCTCGAGACGATTCTTTGGGAACATTTAAAAAAAACACGAATGTAACAAGCCATTTTATAATACTTTTGTTATGAATAAAATTCGCAAAGGAAATGACATGAACAAAAAACGCGTCCGGATATTACTCCGGGTGAGTTCCCATCAGCAGTTAGACGCCGATGGCGATTTAGGTATTCAACGACAAATTATTTTAGATGATATAAAAAATCATTCTGACTGGATTTTAGACACAAAGGAATACTTTGAGGGAAGTAACAGCGGATATAAAAATTCCGTTGCAGACAGGGATGTGTTGCAGGATGCCTACAAGGATGCCCAGAACCATGAATATGATATACTGGTCGTCTACAAAGATGACAGACTGGGAAGAAGGATGTGGGAAATCGGCGGTTACATTATGTCACTAAAAGGTCTGGGAGTGGACATCTACACCGTAAAGGATGGCTGTATCTCACCTGAAACAGATGATATTATGGGGCAGATGATGTTGGCATTACGATATGGCAATGCGCAAAAATCCTCTGCCGACACAGGGATGCGAGTCAGAGACACCGCTATGAAATTGGTAACACAGGGCAAATTTATGGGTGGAAAAGCACCTTACGGCTACGTTTTACAACATTCCGGAGAAATCAGCAAACATGGCAGGGCGTTAAAGCATCTGGTCATCCGGCCCGAACAGGCAGAAACCGTCCGACACATCTATCATCTCTCCCTCTCAAAAGAATATGGTTCAGCAAAGATTGCAGATACATTAAATACCGATGAACGATACCGGCATCTGGCTCCCAATGATGTATGGAAAAGCGGAACGATTACCAGTATTCTCACGAATCCAATATACTGTGGCTACACCGCCTACAATCGCAGGAAACGTCTGGGTGACAGAACCCGCCGTTTAGACAGCAGTGAATGGATTCTCTCTGACAAGCCAAATCCTGATATAGTCGTTATTGATGAAGATATATGGACAAAAGTACAAGAGAAACGGGAGCAGCGACGCAGGAAATACACAAAATCGCCGGATAATCAAGATATAACGGTAATCAGCCGGAATGACGGTATGCTGTCACTCGTAGACGTCCTATACTGTGGTTATTGTGGCCGCAAAATGGTAAATGGAAGCAAGTACAACTACTGGACGATTAAGGGCACAGGGGAGAGACGGACAAGCAAAATCCCCATTTATAAGTGCCAGAATGCATGGCAGGGCGTCCCTCATAACAGAACAAAACAGTATCGGGCAGATAGAATTGAACCAATTGTGTATCAGGTATTGGCAGATTATATCAACCATTTGTTAAAAAATGAGGACATCGTAGAAGCAATCAAAAAAAATCATATTATTGAAAAGCAGAGAAAAGAACAAGATTTAATAATAGAGCAGAAACAACTGGAAAAGATACGACACAATATCACTATTTTAGAAGAACATATCCCTGACGCTATGACCGGAGAGTACCCTCTTTCTCTGGAAACTCTGGCGCGTAGCATAGATTCGCAGAAAAACAAGGAACAAAAACAACGGAACATGGTTCAGAAAAAAGAAACGGATTTGCAAAACAGCTTTTTTGCATCCAAGGATTGGGAAGACCTTAAAAGCAATATTCCCACTTGGCGGGAGTTATTTTTTCAGACTGACACCCCCACCAAACGGGTATTAATCAATAAGCTCATTGAACGGATTGACATAACCAAAGATAGGATAGTTATCCGGTTTAAAGGCAGCCTCAATGAATCTTTGCACCAGTCCCAGTCCCGAATGGATGATAACGGAGTGGTACCGAAACAAGGGCTATGACTTTACCATCACAACCTCCACAGCCTATGACCATAAATGGATTCCGAACCGAAACATTTTTCAGAGCATTTCAGATGTTGTGGATGAGTTATTCAGCAACTTCCTCTCACGTCCAAATGTACAGCAGCCGATTCTCACCCAATACTGTGACGGAAAAAATGTCTCCTGCCCAAACTGGATGAGTCAATGGGGTTCTAAGTCGCTGGGTGATCAGGGGTATTCTGCCATCGAGATTATTCATAACTACTATGGAGATTCTATGTATATCAACGAGACAGAAGAAATTTCCGGTATTCCTTCCTCATGGCCGGGAACGAATCTCGAATTGGGCTCCTCCGGGGAAAAGGTCAGACAGATGCAGAGCCAGCTCAATGTCATTTCCAATTCATACCCTCTGATACCTAAAATTGCTGTCGACGGCATCTTTGGACCGAATACGGAAAATGCCGTAAAGATATTCCAAAAGGTGTTTGGTCTGGCGCAGGATGGCATTGTCGGATTTAAAACATGGTATAAAATATCAGAAATTTTTGTCGGCGTAAGCCGGATTGCAGAATTAGTTTAAAATTGCTAGGACTCTCCTATAAATGAAAATGCCATCCAGCCAGTGAAATTTTCATCCGGCTGGATGGTACTTTTATTTTCCCGTATACTCAAAATGCTGGTAATCCTTTAATGTTTTCCAGTCCCCTCCCCACGAAAAACCGTATTTCTTAAATATCCGGTACACCTTATCATTTTTATGTATCATATACTTTTTATACTTCCCCTTACATTTTTTCACATTACGGGTTCGGTATACTCTGCCGTTTGCAGGCTCAAGCTTTCCCCCGCGTATACACGGATTAATTCTCGGGTTAATATCAATCGCCATTCCCATTCCATGTTTTGATAGCTTATTTGTGCCTTCCACCACGCGGTAGTTAAACGCCGAAGTATTATTTGCCTCCATTGATTTATTATCGTCTGCATGGTAGCAATCCACAAGCTTAATTCTCTGAATCCGATACCTTATCTTATATAATTCAGAAAATATTTTCACTGTTCTTCTGGCAATTTTCTTATTTACAATAAGTTTTCCTGTCCATGTTTTCCCCTTAAAATCATAATATTTTACCGTCACTAGCCGCAGGCTTGAAAAGGATATCTTTGAGCCTGACACAGGAAATGATTTTCCCCGTATCTGTTCTTTAACCGCCGGCGTCAGCTTCCTGTATGTAAATCCGGGCTTGTACGTCTTTGCCCCGACAACTGCCGTATCAATATGTAGAACTAATATGCTAAATATCAATACGACTAGCAAAATAGCATTATAGCGTTTCTTTTTTTTCTCCATTCCAGTCGCTCCTCTCTTTAACTGTCTGCAAATACTCTTTCTGCACTTCATAAACAAAACTCAATGGTTCATCTGTCATCTTACTGATAGCTTCTGGCGTCTGTCCATTACAAAGCATGCGCATAAGTATATCCCGTTTTTCTTCCTGTCTGGCATCAAAACGTATCTCGTTTTCATGAATCATTGCCATCATATACTTTTCCTCCATTCCTTCTTTTTCTTTAATTTTCATTGCCTGTTCCTTTACATATTTAACTCTCTCATACTCCGGTTCAAAAGAATCCATATCCTCCACTAATCTCAGAAATTCAATTAACTCCGGATTGGTTTCCCTGTTATTTGTTCCCTTTGTATTTAAAATAATTTTCTTTGTTCCGTCACCAAAGGCCAAATCTGGCTCCTCAATGCAACGATTCTCGAAAGTATAACAGTAACGCCCCCTGCCATATTGGTCAAATGTACAAATAAATATAATATGACTCGGTATTAGTTTTCCATAACCAACCTCGCCTATTGGCAGAACCCGCACATCACACACTGCTTGATAGTGCCGCATCCTACGTGGAATATTCTGCATATCCCGAACCTGCATTTCCACATCAAAATATCCCTCTTTCTTGTCCTTCATGAACACATCCATGCGTATTCCTTTTTTCGTATAGCCGCCGGATATTGTTTCCTCTTTCCCTTGAAACACAATCTCGCCTATTGGTCTACCTAACACAATTTCCAATACATTTTTACTCGCCTTTCTATCGAGCATCAACTCCCCAAATAGAAAATCATCTTTTAATTGAAGCTCTTTTAAAGGTTTTCTCCGTATACACTTTTTTTCTCCCACAAACTTCTCCCTTCCACAATTATTATAACGCCATTATCCCCTCCATTTTCATTATACACTTCTTACTTGTGTAATGTCAAATCTCTTTACGCCATAATTTATCGCCTGACGCCACATTCATGTTTATTTCCGCCAGCTCGCCGGAAACATATACTCCTCGCAGTTTTCGAGCGTGTCAAACTGATAACCTTCATTGCGTATATAATCAATGAGCTGGCCAAGTACAGCCGCCGTATTTTTCGTTGAATTTGAATCATGAAGCAGAATAATCGCCTCATTATGTTTCGTGAGGTCTTTCTTTACATTTCTCATAATTGTCTCCTGCGGTATCGTTCCACCGATAGAATCCTCTCCTGATACATTCCAATCATAGCTCTTAACCCCCATCTTCTGCAGCTTTTCGTGAAGTTCATCCACATAGGAACTGACATACCGGTTATTGCTCCCCCATGGAAAACGATGTAATTTCGGCGCCTTCCCTGTCACTTTCTGGATTGCCTCGGAAGCGCTTTTAAAATCCTCAAAAAAACATTCTGCATTACAGTACATCTGATTTTTTTTGTGACAATAGGTATGAACGCCGATTGCATTTCCCTGCTTTATTTCCTGCTTTACAATATCCTCACGCTCCGGCGTGATTTCATTTCCAATAAGAAAAAAAGTAGCAACCGCATTTTTTTCTTTCAATGTTTCTAAGATACTGATTGTATTTTCACTCGGTCCGTCATCAAAGGTAAGATACGCCACCTTCTTCTCCTGCTGCCTTTCTTTCTTGTTTTCCTCCGATACCAGAGATGAAAAACGAGCAGTAGGGATATATTTCCCACTGCTCGTCTTATCTTCCATATTGCGCTCCATTTCATGAAACACCAATACGCTTAACATACATAAACATATAATATATACTGTTTTTTTCAATTTCATACACCTGCCAGACAAAATCCCTCTTACTATATATCCTATGCGGCAGTTTTCAGTATGTGAAGCATAATTTTAAATTCTTTATCCCTTTACCGAACCCAGTGCAACACCACGGATAATAAATTTAGACAGGCACAGATATACGATAATCAATGGAATAATTGCAATTCCAAGTAGCATATATACTTTACCGAGGTCAAAGTTTCGGTTCGCCTCTGCCTGTAAGCCCGCGATAATCAGTGGGAGTGTGGCATTTTTATTATTTGTGTCGATTAACAGCTGTGGCATAAAATAACTATTCCATGATGCAACGAACTGGAATATCATCTGTACTGCCATCGCTGGTTTCAAAATCGGCATTACTACAAAGTTAAAAATATAAAACTCATGTCCGCCGTCAATTCGCCCTGCTTCCACAATCTCAAGGGGCAGGGAACTTTCCATATACTGTTTCACGAAGAAGAATACACCCGGCGCCGCAATCATAGGGAAAATCAACGGAATATAAGAGTTCGTCATCCCCCACGCCCGTACCATATTTACATAACCAAGTGCAGACACCTGTGTCGGCACCATCAGGATAACCATAATGAAGATAAATGCAAACTTCTTCAGCCGGAAATCATAAGCGTACAGTCCATAAGCCGTCAGCGTAGCAATATACACACTGACTACGCAGGAAATAGCTGCTACAATAAAGCTGTTAAACATCGACTGGAACAATGCTAAGTTCGAGTCGTCAATTACTTTGTTCCAGTTGTTCAAAAACTCTTTTCCCGGAAACAAGTTAAATGTACTTGTCAGTGTAGCATGGTCCTTTGTCAAGTTGACTAACAATGTGACAAAAGGAAATATGGCAACAACACAAACTACAATGAGTACAAAATAGGCAATCACTCTACGCAGAATCAATAAGCGGCGCCCTCTGATTTCTTTTGCTGACAACGTCTTATTCTTTGCCATTTACTGCACCCCCTTTGCAGCAGCCTTCATTGCTTTCTTTCTCTCTTTTTTATACTTCTTTGCTTCTTTCTCATCGTCACTCTGCATGAGCTTAAATAAGAAGATACCTATCACACCGGCAACGAAGAACAAAATTACTGACTCTGCTCCTGCCAGTCCGATATCACCGGAACCAATGATTCCCTCACTGATATCCATGACAACCGTCTTTGCTACGCCATTCGGACCGCCCATATCGTTTGTCATCAGTTTCGGAACATCGAATAACTGAAGACCACCAATCATGGACGTAACAAGGACATACAGCATAATCGGTTTCAACATTGGGAGCGTAATCTTTCGGAACTGCTGTCCGGCACTTGCCCCGTCAATGGAAGAAGCCTCATATAAAGCAGGATCGATTCCCATAATGCCCGCCATCAAAAGAATCGTTGTATTTCCAGTCCACATCAAGAAGTTGATAAATGCGATAATCAGCCGAATCCCCCCACTCGCTGTTCAAAAAGTCAAATGGTTCGTTGCCCAAAGCATTTACCAATATATTATTAACCGGTCCATTCACAGCAAACAATTTTGCAAACAGCACTGCGATGGAAGAGGCCATCAGCATATTTGGCAGATACAAAATAACCTTAACTGCCCCGGTTCCTTTCAATTTTAAACGAATATCGGTAAACCATGATGCAAATAGCAGAGACACTAAAATCTGCGGAATGAATCCAAGCAGCCAAAGCAAAAATGTATTACCAAAATATTCTATGATATGTCCCTCTGTAAATACTTTGACATAGTTATTAAACCCAACAAATTCTACCACCGTCTCAAATAAGTCTTCATACTGGCTGTAGAAACTGGTATAAAATGTCATTACTAACGGATATAATTGAAAAATAAAATATGCAATAAAGAATGGCAAAATGAAAATCATGCCCCACTTACCATATTTCAGCTTGTGTGGGCGCTGGTACGTATTTGCCTTTGCTTTTCCAGCCATAAAATCCCCCTTTACCATTGTAATTTCGATAAAAATAGCGGGACAGGACACATTGCCTGCCCCGCTAGCATACTGTTACGTATTACGTAGCCTGTAATTATTTACTAAGTGCCGGATAACTCTTAATCGTAGCATCCTTCCAGCTTTCGATTGCCTGCTCTTTTGTCTTCTTACCGCTATAGTAATCTTTCATAGCTTTCATCAGATTCTCAAGGCACATCTGGTCATAAGGAGATACATTGCTGCAGTCAATCTGGTCAGCAGCTGCTGACAGAGCTTTTACAAGAGACTGTCCGCCAAGGAATGGAGATGTTACATTATCTGCTTCCAGTTTCGCATTTGCTTCCTTGTTGTTTACGAAGTCCTGAGTATCTTTACTGATGTTGTACATGATGTCTTTGTCACAGCAAAGCTTCTTCATAACGTCAGCAACAAGTTTTGCATTGTCAGTGCCTGCAGCACCACAGATGAAGGAACCACCCCAGTTGAATGCCTGAGGACCTGCACACAATGCCCAGTCACCGTAGCTTCCGCCGCCTGTAAAGTTTCCGTCTTTGTCTTTCTTAGAACCGGAGCCATCACCCATACTGAAGTTGATGCCCCATGCTGGCATGAAGTAAGCAAATACATTACCGTCTTTGCCCATGCCTGCGGTCCAGTCATCCTTCCACAGGGAAGTACCTTTGTTATAACCCTTATCTGTCCACTCTTTTGTCTTGTCAATCCACTTTTCTACACTTGGATCAATCTGAAGTTTTTTGTCATCGCTTACAAATTTCGAATCTACATTGTTAGAGAATACACGGAGTGCATCATCATAACCGGAAAGCATTGTGATTTTTCCGTTCGTCTTCTCCTTAATCGTAGCTGCTGCTGCTTCAAACTTATCCCAGTCGCTTACCTGCTCCTGAATCTTTTCCGGATCATCTGTTCCGAAAATATCCTTAGCATAAGAACGTCTGTAAACGAATCCACCTGGGCAGCCCTGCCATGAAACAGCTCTTAATGTGCCAGAAGCATCCGTAGCAGCCTGTTTTGTGTACTGATACATCTGAGCCATATCGTCATCTGTGATACCAAGAGATTTGATATCTACTGCCATGTCTGTGCCTGTGTACTTGTTTACATAGTCCATCTCACAAAGGAAGATGTCAATCTTATCATCTGCTGCTGCCTTTGCCTGGTCTTTCAGGGCAGCATCCAGCTTATTCTGATAAACACCACCTTCATTTGTGTTCTGAATAAAGTTTACCTTTACGTCACCGATGGTCTGCGTTTTCTTATCATATCCCGGATAGTATTTCTCGAATCTATCCTTGAACTCTGTGTTCCATACCCAGATGTTAAGAACTTTTCCGCCACCATCTGCAAGTGTTTCAACCTTAGTTTCCGGAGTTTTATTTCCGTCATCTGTGGTATTATTACCTGCATCATTTCCACCGCAGCCTGTCATCATACCAACTACCATGGTCATTGCCAGAGCTACTGCTAACCATTTTTTCCTCATAAATATTTTTCCTCCTATTAATTGATGTGCTGTTTTGCTTTCGCAAAACAGATGAAATGGTTCTTTTTGCTCGTGAGCTCTGCCACTTATATTGCTCACTCGCGATTATTTACATTTCAGGACTGACTTTCCCCGGATTAGTTCGCCTTTCACAACAACCC
The DNA here is from genome assembly GCA_002362575.1 of Lachnoclostridium sp. UBA3262. Lineage (GTDB taxonomy): Bacteria > Bacillota > Clostridia > Lachnospirales > Lachnospiraceae > Eubacterium_F. The sequence goes on from DEUM01000025.1 coordinate 28,415, forward strand.
TCTCAATCAGTGCTGATTTCGGTTGCTCTATCAGCTCAACCAGCTTTATTGCTGCCATCCGGCCAAGTTCTTCTGCATTCTGCCTGTATGTCGCAATCTTCGGCTCAATCACGCGGGCAATCCGCTGTCCGTCATACCCTGCGACAGAAATGTCATCAGGAATCGTAAGACCATGTGCCTCAATTACATTGATACCGCCAATACAGGAAAAATCATCCGGATAAATAATGCAGGTAGGCCTATCCTTCAATGATAATAATTTCTCTGTTAATTTTGCTGAGACATCCGGCGCATGGTAATCACCTTCCAGAATATATTCATCCCTAACCGGAATATCAAAGCGTTTCATCGTCCGGAAAAAACTCCCCAGCCGATTTTGGGTAACGGAAGAATCCGCCCCGTGAACATATGCAATTTTTTCATGCCCCTGTCCTATAATATAAGTTACCAATTCTTCCATTCCATATACATTGTCCGACAACACACACGTGCGGTTATCAAACACAAAATCTATGGTAACAACTGGTATATTTCCATTTATCAGTTCCTTCACTTCATCTGCCTCAAAATTCACACAGGCAACAACCACACCGTCTACTCCCCTGTACTTACTATGCTCGTAATAGGATAATGTATTATTTCCGGCATGCTTACTGATAAATGTTATATCATAGCCTTTTTCCTCTGCTCCCCTGCGAAAACTATCTAATACATGAGAGAAATAAGAATGGGTTAATCCACTGTTCGCCTCATCCACAAATAGTACACCAAGATTATAAGTACGATTTGTCTTTAATGCTCTTGCTGATGAGTTTGGCAAATATCCAAGCTCCTTTGCCACTTTACAAATCCGTTCCTTTGTTTCCCTGCTAATGTCTCCTCGATTGTTCATCGCTTTGCTGACAGTCGCTATCGAAACATTGCACTGTCGGGAAATATCTTTTAACGATACCATTTTAATTCCTCATTTTTAATTATTTTAGATTCTTTTAATAACCTTAATATTTTCTTAGTCCTTTTCGTAATCGTTTTCGTAACTTAACTTTACCACAATATTAACAACACGTCAACATATTTTATAAAAAAATTGTTAATAATATACAAAAAAACAAGTTGCTTTTCTAAAAAATATCTTATATAATAGGATTGTCACGAAATCGTTTTCGACACAAAGCTTTTCTATTTGATATGAAAATCAACCCGCATATGCGTAGAATGGAGGTATTTATGAAATTTGGCTATTTTGATGATGCTCATAAAGAATATGTTATAACGACACCGAAAACACCTCTGCCTTGGATCAATTATCTTGGCAGCACTGATTTTTTTTCACTGATATCTAACACTTGTGGCGGCTACAGCTTCTATAAAGACGCAAAGCTCTTAAGGCTTACCAGATACCGTTACAATAATATACCGGGCGACGAAGGCGGACGCTATTTCTATATTAAGGACGGGGACACCGTATGGAATCCGGGGTGGATGCCTGTCCAGACGGAGCTTGACTCCTACGAATGTCGTCACGGCATGGGCTACACCCGCATCTTATCCGAAAAGAATCATATAAAGTCAAATCTTCTCTCCTTTGTACCGATTCACGATAACTGTGAAATTAACCAGCTTACCCTTCACAATGCTTCGGACGAAACAAAGGAAATCCAGCTTTTTTCATACATTGAATTTTGTCTCTGGAATGCAATGGACGATATGACAAATTTCCAACGGAACCTGAATACCGGAGAAGTGGAAATTGTTGGTTCTTCCATCTATCACAAGACAGAATACCGGGAACGCCGGAATCATTATGCCGTATTTTCTGTTAATCAGAAAATCGACGGCTTCGACACAAACCGAGATGATTTTCTTGGAGCCTACCGGGGCGTGGCGAATCCGGTTGTTGTAGAAAATGGCAAAGCATCAAACTCGGTTGCAAACGGCTGGTATCCGATTGGCTCCCATCAGTTTAACATCACACTGAAGGCAGGCGAAAGCAAATCATTCATCTTTGTATTAGGATACTGTGAGAATCCGGTGGATGAAAAATTTGAGGCTCCAAATGTCATCAACAAAAAACCGGCAGAAAAACTACTGGCAAAATACCAGACCGACGAGCAGGTAGCGAACGCACTGAAGGAATTAAACGAACACTGGAATCATCTCCTCTCCAAATTTACCGTCCATTCGAAAGATGATAAACTAAACCGCATGGTAAATATATGGAACCAGTATCAATGTATGGTCACCTTTAATATGTCCCGTTCGGCTTCTTATTATGAGTCCGGTATCGGGCGCGGCATGGGCTTCCGTGATTCCTGTCAGGATTTACTTGGCTTCGTACATCTGATTCCTGACCGCGCACGTGAGCGCATTATTGATATCGCTTCTACCCAGTTTCCGGACGGCAGCGCGTATCACCAGTACCAGCCATTGACGAAAAAGGGAAACAGCGATATCGGAAGCGGCTTTAATGACGATCCTCTTTGGCTCATTGCTGGGACTTCTGCTTATATACGTGAAACAGGTGACTTTTCCATTTTGGAGGAGACCGTTCCTTATGACAATGACATGAGTATAGCCACCTCTTTATTTGAGCATTTGACAAGGTCCTTTGACTATATTATCAATCACCGCGGACCGCACAATCTTCCTTTAATCGGGCGGGCTGACTGGAATGACTGCCTGAACCTGAACTGCTTTTCCAAAGAGCCGGGAGAGTCTTTCCAGACCTTTGGGCCAAGCGAAGGGCCGGTTGCCGAATCGGTATTTATCGCAGGTATGTTTGTAAAATATGGAAACGAATATGCCGACCTCTGCGAAGCAGTCGGCAAGCCGGATGAGGCAGCGCGCGCGAGGGCTGCTGTTGCCGATATGATAAAAGCAATTGAAAAGGACGGCTGGGATGGAGAATGGTTTATCCGGGCATACGATGCTGACGGAAATAAAGTTGGCTCCAAAGAATGTGAAGAAGGTCAAATCTATATCGAGCCACAGGGCTTTTGTGTACTTGCCGGCGTCGGCGTCGAAAATGGGCTTGCCAAAAAAGCACTGGATTCCGTAAAAGAAAGACTGGACTCCAAATACGGCATTGTCCTCTTACAGCCTCCTTATACGAAATATTACCTGAACCTCGGCGAGATATCTTCGTATCCACCGGGATATAAAGAAAATGCCGGAATTTTCTGTCATAACAATCCGTGGATTTCTGCCGCCGAGACTCAGCTTGGCCGCGGCGACAGAGCATTTGAGGTATACCAAAAGACTTGTCCTGCCTATCTGGAGGATATCAGTGAGATCCACCGCACAGAGCCGTATGTCTATTCCCAGATGATTACCGGGAAGGATGCCATCCGCTTTGGCGAAGCAAAAAACAGCTGGCTGACCGGAACCGCCGCATGGACATTTATGAATGTCTCACAGTATATCCTCGGCGTACAGCCAACGTTAAATGGGCTTAGCATCAACCCATGCATACCGAAAAACTTCGGCGATTTTACAATTACAAGGAAATTTAGAAATACTGAATATAATATCCGTGTAGAAAACCCTCAGAATGTAGAAAAGGGAGTAAAGGAATTGGTTGTAAACGGCAAAAGTCTTGGCGGGACAACCGTTATCCCTTACGATGAAACAGCAGGAACCGTGGAGGTAACGGTTGTCATGGGGTAGGATGAGAGTTATATTCTGACCATTTGTATATTCTGATTGCAAAAAATGACCGAAAAATATTTCACAGTTACTCATTGAAATATTTTTTCGGTCATTTTATAACTCACTTTCAAATCCTTATTGTGTAGAAATTACCTATTCAAGAACCGCAAAAACCTTTTTAGAGTATAGCGAAACCGCCATAGCCAAAATCGCCGCGCCTATCATTACCAAATACGGCTTGTCAGAAAAAACATCAAACAAAACCCCGTAAACCGCCTGCCCCACAGGCTGGGAGCAGCTTGACACGGCAATGGTCACAGCCATTATTTTTCCGAGAAGATTAGGCGGAGTTTGTTGCTGTATCGCCGTTATCATAGACACACTGAACATTGTGGACGCACACATCACTCCGAAACTTACGACGGTTATTATGATATATCCGATATTTTTCGGTACGGCTTCAAAAACGGAAATTCCCATAAAAAACTCCGCCAGTGAGCATATTACTAAAAATACATATCCGTTTTTCGGACGAATTTTTTTCGTTGCCGCACCCGCAATAATTCCGCCCGCAAGTCCACCCAGCCCCAATGCGCCCTGCGTTATCCCGAAAGCGGTATCAGACATTCCCAAAATCTGCACTACAATCACGGGAATACCCACTATCATCATTGCCGCCGAAATAAGATTGAACAGCGCAATAATCCCAAGTAGCGAAAGAAAAATCGGCTTTTCATTTTTGATAAATTTAAAACTGTCCGACAAATCGGAACTCACCACACCGAAAATGCTCCTTCCATCAGTATTTTTTACAAAAGGGATGTGTACGAAAATTTCCATAACCGCCGAAAAAACAAAGCAGCTGATGCTTATAAACAAAATAGGCATTATCCCAAACGCACCAAACAGAACACCGCCGATTATCGGTCCAAGCATACCCGCAAAGGTGCTTACCATATTTATCACCGCATTGCCTTGCATAAGAAATTGCTTTTCCGCAATAAGCGGTATGCTTGCCTGAACGGCGGGCTGATAAATTCCCGAAATGCTGTATCGTATCATCAGTACCGCTATCATCAGAGGGACAAGCAAAATTTTTCCCAGAGCAAAGCTGAATATCAAAATTACCGCCGCTGTTGTAAAATCAAGCGCTACCATAATATTCCGCTTGTTTTTTCTGTCGGCGATAACTCCGCCGAAAAAAGAAAAAATCACCATCGGAATAAATGAGCAGGCTGTTACCGCACCGAAAAGTGACGAGGAACCTGTCTTGCGAAGCAAATAAAGGGGCAAAGCAAAGCGCAGTATAGCGTTGCCAAAAAGCGAAATTATCTGACTGATAACTACCATTGTAAAATCACGTTTAAAAAGCTTGTTCATATTGTATCTCCATTTTATTTTTTATGTTGTAAATCCCATTTTCCAATCTGTTCGAATATATCAGTATTGTACAGATATGCACTTAAATTTTTTCCTTATCCGGAATAATCCATCTTGCACAAATTGGCAAAAGATAAAGCCTTTGCGGTAAGGCAGCGGATATCCTATGGTTTCTTGCCTTTATATCACTCCCCGAAAAATATTGTTTCCCTTGTTTGCAAATACGCCGCCCGAGCATTGTCTGAGATGTCTGCTGTCGATTTTCCTGCCTTTTGGCAGTGCGTTCTCACTAATGCCGCCACGCAGCGGTACAAATGC
>DEUM01000015.1 GCA_002362575.1 Lachnoclostridium sp. UBA3262
CGAAAAAGTACACTTTATCTAAGGAGGAATTTCTAAAATGGCAAAGCAACCTAAATTAGTCACATGTAAACACTGTGGCGAGGAAATTGCGACAGGAGCAAAAGTATGTCCAAAATGTGGGGGCAAAAACAAAAAACCAATTTATAAGCGTCCTTGGTTTATTGTTCTTGTAGTTTTGATAGTTATTGGAGCGATAGGCAGTGCTGGGGGAAAAGATGAATCATCTAATACTGTAAGCAAGGAAAATAATACAACTACAAATGATACTGTTGCGGACAACAAAGATTCAAGCCAAAAGGAAGTAGAGGAAGAAATCAGTTATACCGCTTATAATGTTTCTGAGCTTATGGATGATTTAAACTCCAATGCTATGAAAGCAACTGATAAATATGAGAAACAATATGTAGAGTTGACTGGAAGATTAAACGTAATTGACAGCAGTGGAAAATATATTTCTATTACACCTGTCGATGATGAGTTTGCAATTATGGGTGTTCAATGCTATATAAAAAATGATGACCAAAAGACTGCGATTATGGATATGTCCATAGGAGATACAGTTATCGTCAAAGGAAAAATTACTGATGTCGGAGAGGTCATGGGATATTCTCTTGACATTGATGAAATTAGTAAATAAATTCATCCTTTAGCATATGACAGGATATGCTTTGTAAATGAATATTTGTAAACTTTTTAAACAGACCATTTTACTGGAAAGTAAAGCGGTCTGTTTTTTTCGGAAGTTTCCAGCGGAAGGTTCTGAAAAAATCGAAGAAGCGGAAAACGAGCGACCGGGAAAATTACGAGGTTCGGCTTCTTCGGGCGGGAGTACAGAGGGCGGCAAGCCCTTTGTGCAAGGGTACAGGGAGTGCAACATCCCTGTGCGGGTCAAGGGCGGCAGCCTTGCCCAGAGGAGTGTTGCCTGCGACACTCCATACTGGGTTATTACCTGACGCAAAAGCACAGCAAAATGCAGCTTCGCTGCCATTCCCCTTGTGGGGAAAATCTTGAAGAAACGGAGGGAAACAGTTTGAAATTGACAAAACACAACGGGCGTGCCGGGAAGCATGGCGTTTACAATCCGAAGCACAATGACCGCAGTTTTGATGTGAGCCACAGCGAACACATTGACGGGGAACGGGCGGAAAGAAATGTCTATTGGGACTGCTATAACGGGTACCGCCGGCTTGCAGAAAAGAACAGTGATGAAATCGAAATGGCTTCCACTTTTGAGGAAGTCGAACAGCTTTATTACCGCAACCGCTATACGGATTATACAATCGGGCAGAACGCCCGGAACGAAAAGAACCGACACACAGAACGGAACCGCACAACAGACGAAATCCTTAAAAATAAAAAGACCTGCCCAGAGGAAAGTTTACTGCAAATTGGGAAAATAGAGGAACACGCCCCAGCAGAAACGCTCTTTCTGATTGCAACGGAATTTTTTGCAGAATTTGAACAACGCTTCGGCTCCCATGTCCACATTCTGGACTGGGCGCTGCACATTGATGAAAGTACGCCCCATATCCATGAACGCCATGTTTTTGACTGTGAAAATCAGTATGGGGAGCTTTGCCCACAGCAGGAAAAGGCTCTGGAAGCCCTCGGCTTTGAACTGCCGGAGCCGGACAAAAAATCAAGCCGGTACAATAACAGGAAAATGACTTTTGACGCTGCCTGCCGGACTATGCTCTTTGATATTTGTAAAAAGCATGGGCTTCATCTGGAGGAAGAACCGGAATACGGCGGTCGCAAATATCTGGAAAAGCAGGACTTCATCTTAGCGAAACAAAAGGAAGAAATGGCGAAACAGTCCGGTCAGATTGAGTCCCAGAAAACGCTTATTCAAAGCCAGAAACAATCCATTCAATCACAGAGCGATATGATGTATCAGCAGCGAAAAGCGTTGCAGTTCCAGCAAAGCCGGATTGAAAAACAGGACGCAGCGATTCAGGAGAAAGAAGGAAAGCTGGAAGCATTGACCTTGAAGATTGATGATGTGGAATCCCTTATTGATGATGTTTCCGAAATTGCCTATGATAAGGCGGTGGAGGTTGTGAGTGATACTGTCCGGGTGGAAACGCACAGGCAGGACATTAAAATGGTGGAGCAGTCCAAAGCATGGGTACTCTCCCCGGAGCGTAAGGCTTCCCAAAAAGAAAGGGAATATGCTGCCGCCCGTCTGGACGGTGTGGTTACAAAAATCACAAAAGCCATGCAGACAGCAATGGCAGCGGTTAAGGCTACGCTGATGAAGCCGGAAGTCAGGAAAGCAAATACAGAGCAGATTAAGGAAAAAGCCAGAACGTCTATCCTTGATAAACTGCATAAAAATCAGGCTGATATTGCCCGGCTTGAAGCGGAAAGGAGAAATACGCTGCCACACAGAAAACAGGATATGGAACTTTAACAGGCACTTGCCATTTTCGATTGAGAATGATGAGTGCCTTTTTATTTTGGAGGTATTGATTTGAATGTGTTTGAAGCAGTAAAGCAGTCTGCCACGACAAGGCAGGCTGCGGAGCATTACGGAATAAAGGTCAGAAGAAATGGGATGGCGGTCTGTCCATTCCACAATGACAAAAATCCCAGCATGAAACTGGATAAGCGTTTTCACTGCTTTGGCTGCGGAGCAGACGGGGATGTGATTGATTTTACCGCCCGGCTGTTCGGACTTGGCTTGAAAGAAGCGGCTGAAAAACTGGCAGATGATTTTTTCATCACTTATGACAGCAGAGGCAGAGCGTCCCTGAAAGAATCTGTCCGGGCAAAGCTAAAACTGGCACAGAAAAAGCAGTCCAGACAGGAAGAGAGGGACTGTTGCCGGGTGTTGTGCGACTATCTCCATTCCCTGTATGAATGGAAAAAAAGATATGCTCCGAAGCCGGAAGATACCGAATGGAATCCGTTGTTTGTGGAAGCATTGCAGCGGACTTCTTATGTGGAGTATCTTCTGGATATATTTCTCTTTGGGGATACGGAAGAAAAAGAATGGATTGTACGGGAGCATGGAAAGGAGGTCAGAAAACTTGGAGAACGATTATCAGAAATCAACAGAAACCGGGGAAGAAACAATGTTACCGACATCAGGGAACACCGAACCGGCAGGGAGCGTGGCAGAAGTCCGGGATATGCTGGAGCTGAACGATAAAGGGAATGTGAAGAATACGATTGGGAACTGCCTGACGGTCTTTCAGTATGACCCGGTATTGTCCCATGCAGTCCGCTACAACCTGCTGACAGAGCGTGTGGACGTTGGAAAGCCACTGTGGTGGGTAAAGAACTCCCCTGCCCTTACGGACACTGATATATGTTATTTCATGTACTATCTGGAAAAGAATTACGGTCTTACCAGTGAGAAAAATATCCAGAAGGCAATCCGGCTGACCGCCGACCAGAACCGCTACCACCCGGTAAGGGATTACTTAAATTCCCTCTGCTGGGACGGGAAAGAACGTATCAGTCACGCCCTTTCCCATTTTCTTGGTGCGGAAGAAAGCGGTTACTGTCGGGAAGCCTTGCGGCTTTTCATGCTGGGTGCAATCCGCCGGGTATTTGAGCCGGGATGTAAATTTGAGGTCATGCTCTGTCTGGTGGGCGGTCAGGGTGCCGGAAAATCCACCTTTTTCCGTCTGCTTGCAGCCAAAGATGACTGGTTTACAGATGATTTGAAGAAGCTGGATGATGACAATGTTTACCGCAAATTGCAGGGGCACTGGATTATTGAAATGTCGGAAATGCTTGCTACCGCCAATGCAAAGAGCATAGAGGAAATCAAATCTTTTCTGAGCCGGTCAAAGGAAGTCTATAAAGTTCCCTATGATACGCACCCGGCTGACCGTATGCGTCAGTGCGTGTTTGGGGGAACATCCAACACCATAGACTTTCTCCCTCTTGACCGAACCGGGAATCGGCGTTTCCTGCCGGTCATGGTGGAGCCGGACAAGGCAGAGGTTCATATCCTTGCGGATGAAGCCGGTTCAAGGGAATATATTGGGCAGATGTGGGCGGAAGCAATGAATATTTACCGGAGAGGGGACTATTCCCTTTCTTTTTCCCCTGCCATGCAGGACTATCTGAAAGAATATCAGGCTGTTTTTATGCCAGAGGATACAAAGGCTGGCATGATACAGGAATTTCTGGATGATTTTAAGGGAAATATGGTCTGCTCCAAACAGCTTTACAAAGAAGCTCTGAACCATGCCTTTGAAGAACCGAAGCAATGGGAAATCCGGGAAATCAACGATATTATGAACCACTCTGTTTCCGGCTGGCAGGCATTTAAGAATCCCAGACGCTTTCCCGGATATGGCAGACAGAAAGGCTGGGAACGTGCAACCGGCACTGACAATCTGCTTGGGAATGGAACAGAGGGTTTTACGGAACTGACAGAGGAAGAAGCCCGTCAGATGGAGCTTGTCTTTGAAAAATAGGAACGGGTTGCAGGTCTGGTTCATGCTTCGTTGCAGGGCATGTTGTCGGGGAAATTTCCTTGATTTTGCAAGGTATTTGCTGTACCGGCAACCATAACAACCAAATAATAATAAAAAAAGAAAACAGGAACAGATACAACCATAACTGCCTGACAAAACAGGAATCTGCATTTTTTTACGTCCGTTGCCGGACTTCGTTGCAGCTTCTTCCTTGTCGGGCATATTTTTTCGGGAGGAAATGCCTATGGCAGAAAAAAAGAAGAAAGACAGTACAGGAAACAATAAGGTGCAGTTTATTGTGGTGCGTGAGTTTGCCGGAAAGCAGACCATGAAAGAAGCCTTTGAACATCTGATTGAAAAGCAGACATGTAGACAGTTTGAAGAATGGCTGGATAAAAAAGCGTCATAAAAAGGTTGAAATACGGGCAGGGGCATGGTATTATAATAGTGTCATGTCCCTGTTCATAGAAGGAGAACACTATGAACAGGAAATCAAAACCAAATCAGAAAATAACTGCCCTTTATTGCAGGCTGTCCCTTGAGGATGGCGGGAACACCGAGAGCATGAGTATCAGCAACCAGAAACTTATGCTTACTGAATATGCTGAAAAAAACGGGATGTTCCAGTATGAATATTACGTGGATGACGGTTATACGGGGAGGAACTTCAACCGCCCCTCTTTCCAGCGGATGATAACTGACATTGAAGCCGGGAAAATCGGCTGTGTCATTACCAAAGACCTTTCAAGGCTTGGCAGGAATTATATTGAAGCCGGCAGTTATATCGAAATCTTTTTCCCAAAACACAAAGTAAGGTATATCGCAATTACAGATGGCGTGGACAGCCTGACAAGGCAGGAAATGGACATCACTCCGTTTAAAAATATCCTGAATGACATGTACAGCCGGGACATTTCAAAGAAAGTGCTGGCGGGGCGTATGACACGCTCCAGACAGGGGAAATTTGGGGGAGGACAGCCGCCGCTTGGTCTGATGCGTGACCCGGAGGATAACGGTCATCTGATTATAGACCCGGAAACCGCCCCGGTTATCCGGCATATCTATGATCTTGCCCTTGACGGACTGGGGTGTATGCGGATTGCAAAACGGCTTATGGAAGAAAAAATCCCTATCACAAGAGTAAAAAGCGGTACGAACTGTGATGTGAATTACTATTCGTGGGGCAGTTCAAGAATTAACCATATCCTGCGGAACCCGTTCTACAAAGGCTCCCATTTAGTCTGCCGAACACACCAGAAAGGTATCCGTTCCAACACTTATGACATTATTGCCAGAGAGGATTGGGAAGTGATTGATAACTGCCATGAAGCAATCATCTCACCGCAGGAGTGGGAACGGGTACAGGAAATCATTGACCGCAGACCGCCGGTCATGCAGGGCAATAATTGTCCGTTTTACAATCTTTTTCATGGCATTGTCTACTGTGCCACCTGTGGGAAATCCATGCAGGTGCGTTATGAAAAAGTGGGAAGAACCGGAAAAAACCGGTTTACGGGGGAAGAACGGGAACCCATTGACAAAGCCTATTATATCTGCCAGACCTACAATCGGTTAGGGAAAAATGCCTGCACCAGCCACAAAATAGAAGCAAGGGATTTGTATAACCTTGTTTTGAATGATATTCAGGAGCTGTCCGCTATGGCACTGAAAGACGCTGATATGTTCTACCAGCGGTTGAGCAGACGCATGGAACACCGCTATCTTGCTGATATTTCAGAAATCAAAAAGGAACTGGCACAGATAGAGGCAAGAAATAAAGAGATTGATGATATGTTTTTCAGCCTTTATACCGACAAGTCAAAAGGCATATTGACGGAGCAGCGTTTTATGAAGCTGACAGCGGCTTTGGAAACAGAACAGGAACAGAATCAATGCCGGGGACAGGAACTTACGCTGATGATGCGGCAGTCTGACGGACAGGAAAACGATGTAAAATCTTTTATCAAGGAAATCCGGCAGTACGCCACAATCAAGGAGCTGGACGAAGCGGTGCTGAACCGTCTTGTTGACCGTATTCTGATAGGCGAAGTCAGAAAAGAGGGCAGGCAGAAGTATCAGGAAGTCAAAATCATCTATAACTTTGTTGGAGAAATTCAGGAATAATGGAATAAATGAGTTCATAACCTCTCACCTGATGGTGGGAGGTTATGCATTGTCAGAAACTATTTCATTAAAATAAAAAATACGGAAACAATGCGGGCACCGTTTCCGCTAAAAAACCATTGTTTTTTGTTCGTCAATGACTATTATACCACCATTCTGTCAAAAATCAATCTATTTTCGATATTTGTTGCAAAGGTAAGATATGGTTTTTGAAACAAAGCGGTAGCTTTCCATGATAGTATCGTTCTTTTCAAAATATATTTTATGTCTTGACATCCGATTTGTGAACAGTTCATTCAGTTCGCTGATGCCCTTTTGTTTCATACCTTTGCTTTTAATGAGCCGGACATACACATATACTAAACAGATAAAATCATGGATAACGGGATTGCTCATCCATTTTTCTTTTTGGTTTTGTGATATGGTTTTTATTTTAGCAAGCTCGGTCTGTATTTCTTTGGTTTTGTGGATTGTGATATGATAAGGCGCTTTCAGGCTGTTCAGCAGGCAGTTGTTATGTGCAGCCGCATTCCGCAAAAATTTGACAGACCAGAGGAAACTGCTGTAATCTTCTGGAGATTTGTAAATGGAATAATATAGCTGGTATAAATCAATAAATTTTCCAAAAGACAATACTTCGACAATTTCCCACATGGCATAGCTGTCATCCGCTTCCTTTCGTTTCCTGATAAGGTCGCTGGCGGCAGAATTGCCAATTTTATCATACAAATCTTTCCGTCTTGTATAATCTGTATCCAGATATTTCTGGACAATCGAATATCCGTCCTCATCAGCATTATTGCTTAAATCAAACAAAATCTTTGTTTTTAAAGCGTGTTCAATATCAAGTGCCATAGAAAGTATCAGTTTACGCAAATGCATATCCAGAGTAGACAGTTCCTGCAAATAAGAAAAGTCGAGGTTCACATATTGACCGGCTTTTGCAGGGATTCGATATTTCTCATAATTTTTCCCATATGACTTGAGTTTAAAATAATAATTATTGTGCCTTAAAAAATCAGCGGCTTCTTTTTCTGAAACATATTGGAAGGTTATGTTCTTACTTTTCATGTCCTCAATTTGTTCTTCTATCGTTAGCTTTGGCTTCTTCATAATATAAAATTCCCCAATGGTTATTGTTCTGTCTGAGATAGAGATTATCACAAAAGCCTTAATTCGACAATATTATTCGATAAAAATTCAATTCATCACTTGACAATGTGGCAAAGAAAAGATGACAGGTTATGAGCATCGCTTAATAATGTATGTATCTCTAAAGTGGCAGGTATCGTACAGGTTCTTGCCCTTGTATCACTCCCCGAAAAATATTGTTTCTTTTTTTGCAAATATGCCGTCCAAGCAGTGTCTGAGATGTCTGCCATCATTTTTCCTGTCTTTTGGCAACGCGTTTTCACTAGAGCCGCCACGCAACGGTGCTAATACACCACCGGATTCGGGTACATCACACAGCGGGCAGATGCGAAGCATCTATCCATGGAAGAAGGATATTAAAAATAAATATATTTATTTTTTTTTCATCCTTCTTCCATGGATATGCACCTTTGGTGCTGCCCGCAGTAATCAGTAACTGAGGTGGTGTATAAGGACCGGCGGGCGGCAATGTTGCAAAAGACAGGAAAAATGACGATGCAGACAGCGAGTTTTGCGAAGGACGGCGAAATATTTTGCGAAAAAAGAAACAAATCATTTTTTCGCTGGGAGTGATATACCGGGTAAGAACCTTACGATACCTGCTACGCAGATATATAATTATTAAGCGATGTTCTAAGTCAGGGCAAGCTTTGTATTTGCATATTTTATGCTTTTATAGTATAATAAATTGTCATTTTATAAATGAACATTCATATAGTAAATACGAATCATATTGAGCGGGGAAAATAAGTATGTATTATGAAAATGTAATTGATTTGATAGGAAATACACCTCTTGTCAGTTTGAAGGGGACAACCGGATTAAATATTTTTGCCAAAGCGGAGTTTCTGAATCCGGGCGGCAGTATCAAAGACCGTGTGGCAAAGAATATGATAGAGCAGGCGGAGAAGAAAGGTGTTTTGCGTCCGGGCATGACGATTGTTGAGCCGACGTCCGGAAATACGGGAATTGGACTGGCATTAGTCGGTGTGAGGAAGGGCTACCGGGTTATTATTGTAATGCCGGAGAACATGAGTGAGGAGCGGAAAAAGATTATCCATTCGTTGGGAGCGGAGCTGGTTCTTACACCGAAAGAGCTTAGCATTGGCGGTTCAGTGGAAAAAGCGGAGGAACTGGTCAGGGAAATTGGAAATTGTTTCATGGCACAGCAGTTTGAGAATCCAGATAATCCAACAGTACATTATAACACGACGGCAGCAGAATTGTATGAACAGTTAGCCGGTAAGGTAGATATTTTCGTATCCGGACTGGGAAGCGGAGGTACACTGCAGGGAGTCGGGAAATATCTGAAGGAGAAGAATCCGAATCTGAAGCTGGTTGCGGTAGAGCCAAAAAATGTATCGGCGCTTCTCGGAGACGAGCCGGGACTTCACAGTATTCAGGGAATTGGAGATGGCTTTATTCCAGCTGTTTTGGATACTGATTTGATAGATGATATCATTGAAGTGACAGATGAGGATGCGATTGCGACAACGAGGGAACTGGCGAAGGTGCAGGGACTTCTCTGCGGAACGTCGTCGGGCGCCAATGTATGGGCGGCAAAGGAGATTACAAAAAAGTATGGCAGCGATAAAATCGTGGCAACTGTGTTAGCAGACCGGATTGAGAGGTATTTCAGTACCGGACTTTTATAGAAAATAGAAAGGTGAGGTGTATCAAAGTGAAACGTCGAATGGTAATTATAGCAGCTTTGGTGATTGCATGGACGTTATGGATAGGGGAGGGAACCGTAGCAGAGGCAGGCTCATACAGTGTCAGGGGCGTATGGGTATCTTGCTTTGAGTACAAGGATGTAGGACTTTGCACAAAGTCAGAGGCAGAATTCCGGAAAAATGCAGACCGTTTATTTGCCAACATAAAGGCAAATGGGTGTAATACCGTATATTTTCATGTGAGGTCTTTTGATGATGCCATTTATCCGTCCTCTACTGTAGGATGGAGCAAATATTTGTTAGATGGAGGCAGAGCACCTTCCTTTAATCCACTTAGAATATTGATAGATTATGCACATAAGTATGGGCTGAAGTTTCATGCGTGGATGAATCCGTACCGGATTACTTATAAGAAAATACTGAACCCTGCCAGTGCAGAGACGACGGCGAAAATTGTCAGACAGGTAAAGGAGATTATCAATAATTACAAGGTGGATGGGATTCACTTTGACGATTATTTTTATCCGTCTAATATAAAAAAGTATAAAAATGTGAAGAAGGAAGAACGAAAAAATAACGTAAACCAGATGGTGCGTGCGGTGTACCGTACCGTAAAGGCAAAAAACCGCCGTCTGAAGTTCGGCATCAGCCCGGCAGGAAATATCAGCAACTGCGAGAAGATGGGAGCGGATGTAAAGACATGGATGTCGCAGAGAGGATATGTGGACTATATTGCCCCACAGATTTATTGGACTGATAGTTATGGAAAAAAAGGAAAAAAGACGGCGATGTTCAGCGAACGCTTTGCGCAGTGGCAGTCCTATAACAGATTGGATATACCTATGTATATCGGACTGGCGTTGTATCGGACGGGATGCCGCATATCGGATGACGGAGGCTGGAAAAAGTCGAATAAAAATATTGTAAATCAGATGCAGAAAATCAAGGCGGGAAACAGCGAGGGTTATATACTTTTTCAGTATACGGATTTATACCGCTCTGCGGCGGCGAAGGAAGTAAAAAATTATCTGAAAAAGCTGGCGTCTGTGCGTATCAGCAAAAAGAAAAAGACGATACGTGCAGGAAAGAAATATAAGCTGAAGGCTTCCCTTTCTCCCTCTCGTCTTGGCAAAAAGATAAAGTGGAAGTCTGCGAATAAGAAAATTGCGACCGTTTCCAAAAAAGGAGTCGTGAAGGCAAAGAAAAAGGGTAAGGTAAAGATTTACGCTTATTATGGAGCGGTAAAAAAGTATTGTACGGTAAAGGTCAAGGCAAAAAAGAAAGCAAGTAAGAAAGCAAGTAAAAAAACAGGCAAAAAGAAAAAGAAGGGTAAGAAAGCTAAGAAAAAATAGAGAAGCGGCGAAGAAGAACAGAGGTTATCATGGAGCGGTCAAAGGAGATAGAAAGAAGTATTGTTAAAAAGTTTCATCGTCAGATTTGGAGCCGTTTTGCCAAAGGAGTTAAAAAGTATGAGCTGGTAAAAGAGGGCGACCGGATTGCGGTCTGTATTTCGGGCGGTAAGGACTCTATGCTGATGGCAAAGCTGTTTCAGGAATTAAAACGGCACCGACAGTGTCAGTTTGAACTTGTCTTTTTGACGATGAATCCGGGGTACAATCCCGAAAATTACGAGAACATTAAGAGAAATGCCGAGATACTGGATATCCCGCTGACCGTGTTTGAATCCGATATTTTCCGGGCAGTGGAGCATATTGAGCAGTCGCCCTGCTATCTCTGCGCAAGGATGCGTCGGGGGCATTTATATAATAAGGCGAAAGAACTTGGCTGCAATAAGATTGCGCTTGGCCATCACTTTGATGATGTCGTGGAAACTATCCTTATGGGAATGATGTACGGCGCCCAGATTCAGACGATGATGCCGAAGCTCCACAGCACAAATTTTGAGGGCATGGAGTTGATACGCCCGATGTATCTTGTCCACGAGGAAGATATTCTTGCTTGGAAGGAGTATAATGATTTGACATTTATCCAGTGTGCCTGTCGGTTTACGGAGCAGAGCTATATGTCGGGAGACGGGATTGGTAAGTCGAAAAGGCAGGAGATAAAAGAGCTTATCCGGGAGCTGAAAAAAGTGAACCCGGAGGTAGACAGCCACATTTTCAAGAGTGTGGAGAAGGTAAATCTAGAAACGATTATTGGATATAAAAAGGGCGGAAGAGTTTACTCATTTTTGGACAGCTATGACAAGGAGGACACGCCGTGATAGAATGGCTGGATAGTACCGTGCTGAACTGGTTTTTATCCATTCAGAATCCGATATTAACGGTTATTATGAAGATTTTTACCCTGATTGGGGAGGGCGGCGCTGTCTGGATTGCGGTTGGTCTTATTCTTTTGGCGGGGAAAAAGACAAGAAAAGCCGGGGCGGCGGTATTGCTTGCTTTGGTTTTCTGCCTGATAACAGGGAACTTATTGTTAAAAAACATTGTGGCAAGGCCGAGGCCGTGCTGGGTAAACCCATCGGTCCCGATGCTGATTGCCATACCAAAAGATTTCTCATTTCCGTCCGGGCATACGATGTCGTCGTTTGCCGCGGTAACTGCTATTTTCTTGTGGGATAAGCGATGGGGAACGCTGGCGCTGTTCGGGGCGGTCATGATTGCGGCGTCAAGAATGTATTTTTATGTACACTATCCGACGGATATACTTGCCGGTTTGTTGATTGGGATTTTACTTGGATGTCTGGCAGTATATCTGGTTCATATACTGGAACGGAGGAGGCAGTTATGCTAGAGATACGGCAAATCTGCAAGAGCTTTGGCAGGCAGCAGGTGTTAAAGGATGTCAATATGACAGTACAGGATGGCGAATGTGTCGGTATTGCAGGTGCAAATGGGGCTGGTAAGTCGACTCTTTTAGAAATCATAGCAGGGGGCATACGACCGGACGCCGGAGAAATTTACCTGAATGGAGAGCCCGTTTCCGGTGCAGCGCTGGCGGCGGGGATAGGCTTTGTCCCGCAGGAGAATCCTCTGTTTGAGGAGCTGTCAGTGAAAGACAATTTAGAACTCTGGTACGAGGGAAAAAAGGATGTGATTGAGAGAGATATGGAGGAGGGAGCTCTTTCTGTACTTGGCATATCGTCCTTTTACAATAAGAGAGTCAGCCGTCTGTCCGGCGGCATGAAAAAAAGGCTGAGTATTGCATGTGCCTTAGCCGGAGAACCGGAGCTTCTTGTTCTGGATGAACCGGGGGCCGCTCTGGACATTGAGGCGAAAAGTGCGATTATCCGGTATCTGAAAGAATATGCGGGGGAAGGTCACAGTGTTGTCATAGCCTCTCATGAGATACCGGAACTAAAGATGTGTGACCGTCTATACGGAATAAAAAACAGTGGAACTATCACTGATGATATAGATAACTATTTCACAGATTACATGGATATGTAACAGAATGGAGGAAGCAATGGAAACAAAGAAAACAGGGAAAATAATAGCACTTATTGTAGCAATTGTAGTTGTCGTGGCAGGTGTTTCTGTCGGGGTTATGGCAGCGACGGGTGTATTTTCATCCAGTAAGAAAAAGGCATTTGACCTCTTGGAGCAGATACCGGAAAAAATATCCTACTCATCCGTAAATGAATATATCGGTACATCCGATATGAGTAAGGCAATGTTGGAAAAGGGCGGACAGACAGGATTTAAAGTATCGGATTTGACGCTGGATAGCAGTATTGCCCCGACCGGATTGGATTTATCCGGATTTTCTGCGGAATTAAGTGCCAAGTCAGACAAGACGGATAATAAGACGAGTATGCTGGCAAGCTTGGAGAAGGGAGGTTCTAAGCTCTCACTGAATCTCTATACAGACAAGGAAAAGGTTGTACTTTCTCTGCCGGAGCTGGTTTCCGGAAAGGTATTTAAGATTGACCTTGCAGCGATGAAGGATGCTCTTGGCTCTATGCAGGCAATGACAACCGCTTCGCCTGAGATGGAGGAATTTGCAGAGGATATAGAGGAGTTCTTCGAGGATGAAATTAAGAAAGTGAAGGATGATATCGACTGCGAAAAGCTGTCCGGAGATAAGAATGGATATAAGCTGACGGTTAAAAAGGAATCTATGGATACGGTTATGAATGACTTTGTAGAGTTTTTAACGGAGCATGAGTCGGTAGTAACAACAATCAATACTTATATGAAGACCTTAATGTATGCACAGACCGGGGGGATGGGAGAAGATTTCGATTTAATTAAGACAGTAAAAGAAATTACTTCCAAGTTATCACAGTATACACAGGATTTTTCCTTTGAGGTATATCATGTAGCAGGCAAACTGACAGGGCTTCAGGCAACCTTTATGGCAGAAATGATTCCATTTAAGGCAACCGTTGATTTTGAGGGAGATAAGGAAAATTCCACAGTTACGATGAAGATAATGGCAGAGCAGAACGGTCAGGAAGCAGGTGTGACAGTAATTAAAAAGGATAAGAAAGCTGACACATATGAGAACAGCTTCTCATTTGATGTCTCCGCCGCCGGATTTTCCGCAGCAGCGTTTGAAGTGACAGAATCGGTAAATCCGTCAGATAATTCCTATTCGTTGAACGGAAGCGTAAGCGCAGAAGGAAATGAAGTTGGTAAGCTGAAAGCAACTGGTTCTATTAAGGACTTAAAGCAGGGAAGCTATGCGAACTTAGTGTTAGACGACGTGTCAGTCAGCGCAAATGGAATAGACTATGTAAAAATGGCACTGGATATCAAGATGGGAGTAGCAGATGGTAATATTGAGCCTCCTCAGGGCGAGGAAGTAACGGTAAAGAGCGGTACGGAAGTTGTTCCGTACATGACGGAAGTGCAGACAGCACTGACAAAAATCATGAGCGACTGGGGAATAGATCCATCTGCACTGGCAGGCGGTTATAACCCTCTCGGATATAGTGCGCTTGATGGGAATCATTCTCTTGGCGGAGCAGCATCTTAAAGTATGAAAAAGGTATATGTAATGAAAATGGCAAAGAGGGCTCTCCGAGTCCTCCCTGTCATTTTCCTTTCTATGGCGGGAATGTTGGCATTGTTCTTTTTCTGCCTGACAGCTTTCCGTCTGAAAGGACGGGTAAAGGTAGGAGTGACTGCGCCGCAGGAAGATAAAATGGTGGCGGCGCTGATTACCTATGTAGAGCACATGAACGAGATATCGTCTCTGTGTGAATTTAAGACGGTAAATGAAAACGAAGGAAAAGAGAAACTGGAGCAGGGAGAGATTTCTGCTCTTATTGTGATTCCGGAAGGTATTCTGAATCATATCTATCGAAACAGGGACATCAGTATTCGTGTGTATCTGCCCAAGACGCCGACGTTAGAATCCGGTCTTCTCAGGGAATTTTCGGCGGCCTGTGCCTCCCTTGTCCTAAGCGCCAAATCCGGCGATTACACGGCATATGAGTTATATCGTAGATATCGGAGCGCCGGAGATAAAATGCAGGTAGTGCGTGACATGAATGGCGCTTATATTCAATTTGCCATGGGGCAGGGGAAGGTGTTTGAAAACAAAGCAGTGCCGGGGGAGGATGGTATGTCGGATGGCGACCGGCTTTTGGTATCTGGGCTGATTTGTCTGATTCTTCTTATGGGAGTGCCGGCGGCCGGATTGGTAAAGCGGAATCCGGAAATACTGGAGAGACAGCTTCAGAGGAAGGGAATCGGGCGTATGTTCCAGCAGGGAGTTTGTCTTTTTCTGTTGACAGGGTGTCTATATGTAGTGGGTGCGGGGGCGTTGGCAGTTACCTTTCTTTACAAGAATTTTTCACTGGGACTGGCGGCGTCAATGTTTTGCCTGCTTCCAGTATGCTTTTTTGCAGCATCTTTCTTTTATTTCTTGTATTCTTGTAGCAGCAAGCCGTCGGGCGCAGTGCCGATGGCCTTTATCGCCGCCGTTCTGCTCGTTTTTTTACCGGGTGGTATTTACCCACCGTATATGCTGCCGCAGGGGGTTGTACGGCTGGGACAGGTTCTTCCGGGAGGACTCATGATAAAAAGCTTTTGGCAAAGTATATGGGAAAACCGTATCGGTCTGGAGAATTTATGGATTTTTCTATATGGAATTTTCTTTTTCTTTATAAGCCTTTGGGTGCGCCGGAGAGGAGGCAGAAGAAAGGTATGCTAGTGTGGATTGGTAAATACAGTAAACGTTTTTTGAGACAGCCTTTATTTCTTCTTCTGCTCGTTCTCCTTCCAATCGGGACAATGACGTTTTCCTATCTGGCTCATCAGAAATCTACGGCAGTCAGAGTCGGGCTGGTATGGGAAGACGGCGGAGAGATGGAGAGTGAAATCGCAGAGCAGCTTATGGGGCATAAGGGCATTGCGTCCTTTGTCCGCTGTGATTCGGATAAAGGGTTAAAGGAACAGATAGCAGAGGGAGAGTTAGAATGTGGGTATTGTTTTCCCTCCGGCATGGAGCAAAGGCTGGCAAAGGGAGAATATAAAGGGCTTATTACCCAGTATTACAGGGCAGGGATGTCTCTCCATTTTTTTGTCTCAGAGACAGTGTTTGCGGCGGTATATGACCGATATGGGGAAAGACTGGTCAGAGATTATGTGATGGATTCCGGTTTATACAGCACTTACAGTCTGGCGGAAAGCCAGATTACGGGAATGTACAAGGAACAGCACGAAAAGCAGTCGACATTTACTTTTACCTATGATGAAGGAACGCCGGTACAGCGCAGTTTTGGGGATTACCTGACGGCGCCGCTTAAAGGGATTATGGCGCTTATTATACTATTAGCCGGTTTTTGCGGTGTGATTGTATGGCTTGAGGATAAGAGGAAGGGCATGGAGATGGCGGCTCCCTTTGGGATAAGGCGGTTTTTGCCATTCCTATCGGCTGGGATACCAGTTGTGTCCCTGTCTATAGCAGGAATCCTGTCTGAGGCGATAAGCAGATTAGCAGTTCCAACGCTAAAGGAAGTTGCGTGTATGCTGATTTATGATATAATGGTGATACTGTTTGTTACGATATTTTCTTACAGTGGGTTATCCGGTAAAACGATGTGGGGCATTTCGCTTTGTACAGTGTTTGCGGGCGCTGTTTCCACTCCGGTCTTTGTCAATTTACCGGCAGTAATACCGGGAGTCGGCATGCTGTCGTGGCTGTGTCCGCCTGCCTATTACCTAAGGGCAGTTTATGGTGGTATCCGGGCGGCGGTCTTTATGCTGGCAGCGACCGCGTTGTTGTTTGCCGTATGCTGTTATTTTCAGCGAAGGAGAGAAAGAACATGATAACGGATTGTGAATTTTGTGCATTTTATGTTTATGATGATGAGGGTTTTGCGGAGTGTGAGGTTCATCTTGATGAGGATGAAATGGCACGGTTTTTAAGTTCTTCGTATGAGTCCTGCCCATATTATCAGACGGATGATGAATATAAGATTGTAAGGAAACAAAATTAGTATTTTTACAGGAGGTGGTCTTTTGGCAATATTTTTGATTGCAATCGGACTTTTTTTTACCGGGATAGATTTTTATCTGGTACCGGGTATCAGCTATCCGGATTATGTGAAGCCACAGGGGGAATTCCTTGGGACACAGATGAAGGATAGTATTCAGGAGCATGTCACAAAAAATATTCTGGGAGGGCAGCTTCAGGTTGACATTTTGCCGGATATCATCGGCTGTCTTTTGATTTTTATTGGCGTAATTATGCTTGTCAAGCACAATAAAAAATATATCAGCTGTCTTTTGCTGGCAGTCATTACCGGTGTGCTTACACTGGCGCTGCGCATTGTTCCGTTTTACATTAACAGTGCGGCGCTCGTTGTGACAACGCTTGCCATTTTTGTACTGATTCCTATATTTGAAATCTGGATGGAATACAAGGTCATATATACGACAGTGGGAATTTCGGATGATATGGCAAACTGGGGGACGAACCGACGGATGCTGTTTTGCTGGTGGCTTACGGTATTTGCAAGAGTTTTTATTACCTGTCTGACCTTTTCCGGGCTGACCGCAGTGAAACGATGGTATGAGGCGGCGCTTTTGATTTTTACGGTTTTATACCTATACCAGTTGATTCAGACGAGAAAATATGTAGGAGTTTACAAGGTATACAAGGAGGGCTTTAACAGCGCCGTAGTGCCGGAATATATCCGGGAGAAAATGCAGGGCGTGTCTTTTCATGAGAACCGGGACATTTCAATGGACGAGCTGCGTTTTACGAGGGTTCTCTATTATGATTTTAACGGGCAGGTGCAGGAGGGAGAGCTGATTGTCAACCAAAAGATTGCGTATCAGACGATGCGTGCCTTTTATCAGCTATACAAAATGGAGTATCCGATTGAAAAAATCCGGCTTGTCGATGAGTACGAGGCGGATGATGAGCAGTCTATGGCGGACAATAATTCTTCTGCGTTTAATTACCGGACGGTGGAAGGGCAGGAGGAGCTTTCGAAGCATGCGCTGGGGCTTGCGATTGACATCAATCCCCGGATGAATCCTTATGTGAGGGGAGACGAGTTTTTTCCGAAAAATGCTGCCGAGTATCTCGAGCGTGATGTGGAAAAATGTACCGGAGTCCACAAGGACAAGATGATTCATAAAAATGATCTGGCATACCGGATTTTCCGTCGGAATGGCTTTGAGTGGGGCGGAGAGTGGAGCCATGCAAAGGATTACCAGCACTTTGTTGCGAAATAGAACGATTGCAAAAAGTCAGAGCTATCAGCAAATGAGGTAAGGATGTTTTTTAACAAGAAAAGTAAACGGCTGGCAACAAATATGCCAGCCGCTTTATTTTTCGGGAAAGAAGTTGTATGATAATTTATGATATATTATATCAAATGGAAGCTCAGGCACGAATAAGATCGGAGGAAGAATACATGAAACACGGACATTTAAAGAAGAAAATTGGTTCACTGCTGCTGGCAGCGGTACTTGTGGCAGGTACGGTGTCAAATTCCGTGCCGGAGGCGGGCAGGTTGATTCGCAAACGCAGCAGGCAGTTGGCATAGCAAATATTACAAGTGGAGACAGAAGTTTTACTATGTATGCCGGTTCGATTCATGGAACTGAGTGTGACTTTTTGTCAAGGGACTATGAGGGTATAGAGGCAAAGTTTTTAGGGGGCAGTGTGGATAATATGAAGGTGGAATTGCCTGCCACTTACCAGCAAGGAGGTGGACCGGATTATATGGGGAAGGTTTTGACCACTCCCATTTACTTTGGACAGCCTGTGAAGCAGGGGACAAAAATAAAGGTTGACTTTAGCTGGACTGAGGAGTGGGACGGCGAGTTACCTGATGTGCCGGTAGTTCAGGCGGCTGAGGGATATACACTTACGGAAACGGATTTGGCAAATCTGGACATAGAAGTGATTGCCAGCGGTTATACAGATACCGAGTTTCAAAAAAAGATAGAAAACGGAGTGATTGTGCTGTATCGGCACAGCCATAACCTGATAAAGAAGGCGGCTGTTCCTGCGACCTGTGAAACGCAGGGGACAGGCGAATATTGGAAATGTGAAGGTACGGACGGCTGCGGCAAGATGTTTTCTGATGAGGCAGGTACAACTGAAATTACGTTGGACGATGTAAAAACCGACGCACTCGGGCATAACTATGACACTTCCACATGGGGGTATAAAGGAACGGACGGACATGCCCATACGTGCAGTAGATGTGGGGAACATGATACAGTCGTGGCGCATACGGAAGATAGTGGAACCAAAACAAAGCTGCCGACAGAAACAGAAACGGGAATCTGCACATACAAATGTACGGTCTGCGGCAAAGAACTCCGGACAGAAACCATTCCCGCAACAGGTACGACGGGAGACGATAAGGGAAAAATCAGCACAGACATTGAAAAAGGAGAAAATGTGCCTACAGTAAAAATCCCTGCATCTAACGAACTGGCAAATATATTACTGACGCCGGAAGAAAAGCAGCAAGTGGAAAAGGGGACGGATATCCGGATTGTTCTCAAGGTGGAGGACGCATCGAAAAATGTCAGCGGGGCAGACAAAGTGCTTATAGAATCAGCCTTAAAGAATGGGGCGGCGGACGGATACTCCATCGGGCAGTACCTTGACATTAATCTTATTAAGATAATCGGCGGAAATAACAGCAGCCGAATATCTAAAACAAACAGCAAAATCAAAATTGCAATCACCGTGCCGGAAGCTTTAAGAAACACGGACAGCGGCAGGACAAGGACGTTTGCGGTAATCCGGGTGCATGACGGAAAGGCAGAGCTTTTGAATGACATAGACAGCAGTGCTGATACCATAACGATAGAAACAGACCGTTTCTCTACCTATGGCATCGTATACAAAGATAGTGGAGCAGCGCCAACGGTAACACCATCGCCACAGCCGACCAACAAGCCGTCACCACTCTTACTGGCAACCGGAAAGCAGACCGGAAAAAATGCCATAAAGCTGAACTGGCTGAAATGTAAGAACATATCCGGGTATGAAGTATACTCATCCTACTGTGACGGCAAAAGTAATTATAAGAAAGTTAAAACCATAAAGGCAACCGGAAAACGGACATGGACTCACAGAAAATTAAAGAAGAACCGCGTTTATAAATATTTCATTGCTGCCTACAAAATGGAAAATGGGAAGAAAATTACCATTGCCAAATCACCGGTCATCCATGTGGCAATGAAAAATGCAAAGCAGACAAATGTTAAGAGTATTCGGGCAAATAAGACAAAAATAACGCTGAAAAAGGGGAAAACCTTCCAAATCAAGGCAAAGATTAAGCGGGAGAACGGGAAAAAGAAAGCGCTGTCCCACGCTGCCAAGCTGCGTTATTACACGGATAACGGCAAAATTGCCGCTGTGTCAAGGAAAGGAAAGATTACGGCAAAGGGAAAAGGAATATGTAGGATTTATGTCATTGCTAATAATGGGGTATCAAAGAAGATTAAGGTTACGGTAAAATAATCGAACAGTGCCAAGTCGAACCCGCTGTGAACGGCGTATTTGACTTGGCATTATTAGTTTAAGCAGGAAAATATAGTACAGAATGTGAAAAATTATATAAACAACCATATAAACAATTACTTGCCAAATAGTCTCTTGTCATGTTATTATAATAACGAGCGTTATGTATCAAGTATTATGTATCAAATGTTATTATTATGATTGGAGGTTATTTATGAGAAAAATCAAGAAGATTTGCGTACTATTGTTGAGCATGGCTCTGATTTTTGGTGGTTTGCAGATAGCGCCGGAATATCAGTCCATGGCGGCAAAGAAGAAGATGAAATTGTCGGCGAAAAAGCTGACTCTTAAGGTGGGAAAGAAAAAGAAACTGAAGGTTAAGAATAAAAAGGGGAAAGTAAAATGGAAGTCATCCAAGAAAAAGGTGGCGACGGTTTCCAAAAAGGGCGATGTCAAGGCGAAAAAGATTGGTAAGGCTACGATTACGGCTACCATTACATACAAAAAGAAAAAAACAAAATTAAAGTGTAAGGTAACTGTAGTAAAAAAGGGAAAAGCGACGAAAAAACCGACGCAGAAGCCGACGCAGAAACCGATAAATAAACCGACACAGAAGCCGACGAATAAGCCGACACCGGTGAAGCCTTCTACTGCGTCTCCTATTGATACGAGCAAAGCGACAGAGTGGAATGTAGAAAAGCAGGGAGAATTTCTGATTTCCGGTATTCAGTTTGCTGATAAGTCTTTGACATATCAGATACCATCCGATGAGGAAGTTGTTCTGGTAGATACAGGGACGAAAGGCAGTGTAAAGGAAGTAGTCCCTGACTTGTCGAAATGCAAATTTGAAGTTTATGCGGCAGGCAAGGGCTATTCGCAGACGCAGACAGGGGATATTAAGTGGAGTGACAAGTCTTATCATCCAAACAATATGGGACATGGCTATTATACGTTTAAGCTGTATATTGTTAAAGATGGAAAGACATATTTCCGAACATATAAGATGGCGGATAAAATAAAAACTGTACAGGATGATGGGGAGAATCTTACGATTACTTCCATTCAGTCCGGTGGAAAAGAGCTTGCTTTGTCGAAAGACAGGGCAGATGCAAGGCACTATATGATGGAGCTGAGTTCGGGGGCTGCTAATATCAAAGCAATGATACCGGACATGGAGAAAGCAACATTTACTGTTACTTATATGGGTAAAAAAGTAACGGTGGAAAAGGTAAAGGATGTTCAGTGGGAAAGCCGATCCTACTATGATGATTATGAGGAGGGGACGGGATATTATACTTTTACGCTGGTTGTGAAAAATGGCTCACAGCAGATTGAGCTGGGAATGTTCTTAAGTGATTATAATGAAAATCTGGCAGTGGAGGAGTATTCGTATTCTTTAAATGGAACAAGTCATAGGGAAACGGTAAGAGATTACACATCCATACTGACGATGGAAATAGAGAAAGGCAAGACATTAAAACAGGTCTTTCCGGATGTGGCGTCTGCCTTTACATTTACCTGTTCTTACCATGACAGATTATTTAAAGATGTCAAGGCAACAGAGGTAGTATGGAAGGACACGCCTTACTGGGAAAATGAATGTGACAAAGGATATTACACTTTTACACTGGCAGTTACAGTAGGGAACGGAAAGCAGGTAAAGAGAACATTTGAGCTTGTGGAGAAGTACCAGACGATAACGTTTGCTGTCAGTGGAACGCTAAAAAGTGGAGCCGGAGAGTTGGTTTCAGGGGAAACTCTGACATTCGGGACGAATAGCAGTGAGACGGTGGCTTATAAAACAAAGACGGGAGCCGGTGGAACGTATTCAATTGACTTGCCAACCGGGGAGTGGAATGTTTACTGGAATAAATACAAAGTAGATACAATAACGGTAGGCAAAGAAGCTCTTACCCATAATATTAACGCGGAGAATTTCATAAAATGTTCCGGAACGGTTTCGCGGCTTGGAACGACATGGAAAGACTGTGATATGGAATTTATAGGTGATGAGACGGTCATTGTTCACAGTGATGCGAATACAGGAGCTTTTTCTGTGTATCTTCCGAAAGATGAGACATTCTACATTTTTATAGACAATTTTTACATGGACAGCTACAGTACATACAATGCAGAGGGGAATATAACGAGCGATATTTCCTGTGACTATGTAAAAATATCCGGGACAATCTATCAGAGTGGTACGACGCCGCTTGCAGATGGGCAATTTTGCATATATGCAGAAGGTCAGTGGGATGACGAGGGGAAGCGTTTCTATACTGACGAAAATGGGAAATATCAGATATACGTAGATAAAAATAGTGATATTTCATTAAAGCATATCGATTCTGGTAGTACAATCGGTGAGTTTTCGGTAACTGATACCGATGTTACCCGGGATATGACGGTAGGAGTTACCCATGTTACAGGATTGCTGACAGCAATGAATGGAGACGTTCTGTCAGAGTATGGAATTGACTTGAAAAGTGAGGATGGTCTTACCGGTAATTTGGAAACGGATGAGGAAGGAAGATATTCTGCCTATCTGAAACCGGGTACTTATACTGCCACAGTAAGTGATATGGCAGAGTGCACCCAGAAGGTGGTAGTTGGCAGTCAGAGTGTGGTATGTAATCTTCAGGCAAAGCTCTATAAGGTCGGCGGACAGGTAACAAATAATGGGGAGCCGTGGAAGAACTTAAACCTTTATTTGTGTCGAAAGGGAGAAGAAGATGAAGGCGGATGGAGCGATGTCTCAGATGAGAATGGTCAATATGGCCGTTATCTCTCAGAAGGGACTTGGATTATCTATCCCGAAGGATTTTCTAAAGAATCTGGTGTAGAGGTAAAAGTTACGGGCGACACGAAGAAGGATCTACAGTTTAGTTTTAGGGAAGCAAAGGGGCATATTTATCGAAAAGAGGGCATCGAATTTGAGAAGGGAAGCGGTATCTTTCTGATTGTCGAGGATCCGGACGGAGAGCAGTTGGAGGAATTTCTGCACCTAGATGACAGCAGTGAATATCATTTGTATGTGAGCAAACCGGGGAAATATACGGTTTACAACGGCGGTAATATGCAGCCGCTTACCACCTTTACTGTAAACGAAGGCACACCTGTAACGACGCATGATATTATATGTAATCTGAACAAGGTAACCGGATCTGTAACCGGTATACGGGACGGTCAGGAGAGGTATCTGAACTTTGAGACGGAAGATGGGGATACATGGAGTCCTAATGATACGGGCGAGGTAAAGGATGAAAAGATGCCGTACTTGATTTATCTTCCGGCGGGGAATTATCAGGCGTATATACAAGAAGGAGAAAATCCGGAGAAAAAAGAAGTTACGGTAACGGATGACATGACTTTTGATATCGCTGCAAAGGTAACTTATCGGGTTTCCGGTACCTTGTCTCATTTTTCAAAGCCGTGGGGAGGACAGGATATTTCCTTTAGTGAGAGTGATTCTATGGCTGGTGGTGATAATAAGTCTGCTGTATCGAAAAACGATGGTTCTTACGAAGTATATCTGAGCCCGGGAACATATACTGTTGCAGTAGGCAGCGAGCAAGTGTTGCAGGGGGAGGGAGAGCTGTTGACTGTTACAGTAACGGACAGTGATATCAGCAAGGATATTTCCATGGATATGATTGAGATAAGCGGAAAGGCACTGGTAAAAGGAAAACCTCTGCAAAATGAAACGATTTCATTTGAATATGAGTTGGAGGATGGCAGCAATTACATACAAAGTACCTCAACAGATTACGAAGGAAATTATAAATGCCTTTTGCAGCCGTCGCAGACTTACCAGATTATCTTTAATGATTTGACGATTGGTACAGTCAGCGCAGAACAGCAGGATATCGAAAAAGATTTAGATATAAATGCGACAAAGGTATCCGGTAAATTCAAAAGGGAAGATGGTACCGGCATTAGTGATGCCAACTTATACTTTTGCGAGCAGGGAACAGATAAAAGGGTGTATGCATGGGCTAGTAATTGGATGGACTGTGAAGGAGAGTTTTCGGTATATCTGGCACCGGGGACATATGATGTAAAATATCAGGAACAGATGGATAGTGAAAAGACCGTATTTACAGATCTGCAAGTGGGAGAGAGTGATATAGAGCAGGATATTGTATATTTCGAATAAAAAATATAAAAAAATGCAACATTTTTACTATTTGATTCGTCTTATTTGTGTAGGGGTATCTCATCGGATACTCTTACACAAATTTTTTTTTACAAAAGAGAAAGGAGAAGGCTATGAGAAATGGGAAAAAAAGCTGACACTTCAGATTGGGGAGAAGAAGAAACTGACGGTAAAGAACAAAAAAGGGAAGTTAAAGTGGAAGACGGGGAAGAAGAAGGTGGCGACCGTCTCCAAAAAAGGTGTCGTCAAGGCAAAGAAAAAGGGAAAAACTACGATTACGGCACAGATTACATACAAAAAGAAGAAAACAAAATTAAAATGTAAGGTAACCGTAGTCAAAAAGAGAAAGCCAACGAAAAAACCGACAAGTAAACCAATCAATAAACCGACGCAGAGGCCGACGAACAAACCGACGCCGAAAAATACGTCGGCAGTACCGCCTATCGATGTAAGTAAGGCAGTGGAGTGGAATAAGGAAAAACAGGGGGATTTTATTGTTACAGGAATCCGGTTTGAAGATTCTTCCCTGACTTACTGGATAAAGGACAATGTGATTTTTTTGAAAATGGGTTCGCGGGTTAGTGTTAAGTCTGCTGTCCCAGATTTGAAAAAATGTTCTTTTGATGTGAAAGCAGGAAAGAGGAATTATCAAAATGTGACGGTTAATGATATTCAATGGAATGAGAAGCCGTATTATAATTCCGCATCGGATAATGGATATTATGATTTTAAGCTGTACATAAAAGTGGATGGAAAAGTGTATTGCAGTGCGGCAAAGATGGTTGAGAAGCGTGGCACGGCAGTGAGCGATACCGGAGAAAATTTCCGCATTGAATCCATACAGTACGGGCAGAAGGAAATTACCGCAGTGAAGGATGCCATGAAGCCATACCACTATATGGTTGAGACACCGGAGAATACAAGTGTACAGACTCTTTTACCGGATTTGACTAAGGTAAAATTTAAAGCCAGTTATCTGGATATACCGGTGCAGATTACAAAGATATCGGATGTGGTATGGAAAGAAACTTCGTATTATGGCAAAGAACAGGGCAGCGGAGGATACTATTCTTTTGTCCTGACGGGCAGAAATGGGGCGCAGGAGATAGAAGTTCCTATTATCTTAAGTGATTTTAATGAAAAGCTGACCATACAGGAATACAGTTATAAGCTGAATGGAGAAGACAGACGGGGAACGATGCCGGACTATGCGGATACTATTTCAATCGCCGTTCCCAAAGGCAAAACAATAAAAGAAGTCTGGCCGGACATGGCGTCTGACTTTGTCTTTTCTTGTAATTACAAAGACCAGACGTATCAGGGAATCAAACCTTCCAGCGTGGTCTGGGTGGATACGCCGTATTACGAAAGCGGGTGTGACGGAGGATATTATAGATTTCTTTTGTCGGTTACCATGGCAGATGGAAGTACGGTCTCAAGGGAATTTAAGCTGATAGAGGAGTACCGGGAAATTACCTATGAGGTGACGGGCGTATTGAAAGCTGCGACAGGTGAATTTGCCGCCCGCCAGACCTTGAATTTTTATAATTCGGCAGACGGGGGAAGTTCCTATGACACTGAGACTGGAGAGAATGGAGAGTACCGGATTGATTTGCCGGAAGGCAGCTATAGCGTTTTTTGGAATGAGATGTATCTTGATTCAGTCACGGTAGAAAAGAGGAATATGGTTTGCAATCTGCAGTCAGAGGATATGTTCCGGGTTTCCGGAGTAGTTTACCGGCAGGGAAAGATATGGGCGGACGCGGGTATCCATTTCGAGTTAGAGGATGTATCGGTCTTCTGCCGCTCCGATAAGAAAACCGGGGCGTACTCAGTATATCTTCCTAAAAATCAGTATATAGAGGAGCTTAATGTGAACGGCGCTACGGTGAAACGTGACGGTATGCCAAACAGTATTAAAGAAAATATAATCTTTGATATAAAGACTGATTTAGTGAAAATTTCCGGTACGATTTACAGTAAGAAAGGAAAGCCATTTGCCAACAGAAGCGAGGTAACGCTGGAGACAGAGTCCTATAGCATATATCATTTTAATACGGATTTGGACGGAAGCTATGAGATATATGTACCGGCATATGAAACCTACTACTATGTATTTGGAAATAAAGATGTGGATGCAGTCGAAGTAAAAAAAGAAGATGTGACAGGTAAAGATATAACGCTGGGGCTTACTCATGTGACGGGTACTTTAATGTCAGTAAACGGCGGTGTGATAAGAGAGGCAGAGTGTGTTTTTAGCGATGCGTCCGGGGAGTATTACAGCTATGTACTGACAGATGGCGATGGAAATTATTCCCTGTATGCAGAGCCGGGAACCTATTCGGTCAGGGTTTATATGACAGCCTTTCATATAGAATTGGAAAACAAAATACAGGTGGGCAGCGAGGATTCGGTCTGTGACCTTGCAACACCGTTATATAAAGTAAACGGAAGGATACGCAATAATGGTAAGCTGCTTAGGGAAACGGATGTTCATCTGACGGCAGGTGCCGATGATATTGTAGGCACATTCACAACAGATGAAAACGGGGGTTATACCTTGTATCTGTCGGCGGGTACCTATTCGTTAAATATCGAATATGGTGAAAAGCAGGAGCAGACGTTTACGGTAACGGATGATAAATCACAGGATTTTGATTTTAGCTACAGTATAATAAAAGGGCATATATACCGGGCCGAGGGAGTAGAGTTTGAAGATATGATGGAAAATATAAGTATTATCAATCCGAGTGGGGAGGAAGTTAAAAGAATCTTTTATCTTTTTTCTTCGGAATACGAGTGGTATTTTGATGAAGAATTAGAAAAGGGATTGTATAAAGTAAACTTCAATGGGATAACGTTAGATACCTTTACCGTATCGGGTAAAGAGACAACGCATGATATCGTGCTGAATCTGTTTCTCGTTTCCGGTCATGTGACAGGAGTTCCGGAGAGTGAAATCCCTCCACTGGAATTCAGAGGAGGGGACATCGACGGTACGTTGAGAGCGACTCTCTATGATTTGGAAGATGGCAGGGCGAGTTATCATGTTTATCTGCCAAAGGGAATCTATACTGCCCACATGGGAGGCAAGGAATTAGGAACAGTGGAAGTGATGGGCGATAAGAGTGATGTAGAGTTTGCGTACTCAGAATAATATAGGGTTATGCGGCGAGTATCCTACCGTTTCTTGCCGGGACATCACTCCCCGCAAAAAACGGTAGGATATCCGCCGCATAATCGAAAAGGATTATTTGATTATCGTTCCGGTTCTCTCACGAATCCCCTGATAAGCGTTTTCAAGCTTTGTGATAATGGCGGTTCTTCCTTTACCGGAGGAAACAAAAGAAACGCCGGCGTCGATTTTTGGAAGCGTAGTAACCGGATCGAAATGCCCCTCATCAATCAGCCGGATGGCTTCTGATACGTCAATGTTTCCGATTGCCTTACTGCCATTGTCGATTGTCATCTGCTCTTTGGCAGTCAGGATGAGCAGGTGGGAGGCGTCCACCATGTCGGCGAGCTTCGCTGCCGTATAATCTTTTTCAATGACAGCACTGGCGCCCTTTAAGGAAGTACCCTGCTCGAGTACCGGGATTCCGCCGCCACCAGCGGCAATGACAAGTTGTCCGGCGTCTAGCAATGCTGTGACCGCATCAATTTCATAGATGTCAACCGGGCGGGGCGAGGCGATGATACGGCGGTAGCCGTCGCCCTCCGGCACGACATAATTTCCTTTTTCTTCCTCTGCTTCGGCTTCTTCTTTTGTCATCACACGGCCGATAACCTTTGTCGGGTGGTTGAATGCTTTATCAAAAGGATCGACGCGAACCTGTGTGATAACGGTAGATACCGGTTTAAAAATGCCGCGGTTCAAAAGCTCTGTGCGGATTGCGTTCTGCAAGTCATAGCCAATGTAGCCCTGACTCATCGCGCCGCAGAGCGACATCGGGGCAACGGTATACCGACTGTCCAGACGGGAAAATTCGGTCATGGCGGTCTGAATCATACCAACCTGTGGTCCATTGCTGTGTGTAATAACTATTTGAAATTTTTGTTCGGCGAGGTCGGCAACTGCCTCTGCTGCTTTTTTTACGTTTTTCTGCTGTTCTGGAAATGTCTCGCCAAAGGCATTTCTGCCGAGGGCGACAACGACGCGTTTTTCTTTCATGGGCTCCTCCAATGTCTGATTATAATAAAACAATGTTGTTATACTGCTAAAAACTGTTTAATATTATATCAAATTCAGGAAAAGGATTCAACTGCTTCTGTAAGAGGCAGGGATTTTTTGGAAGGTTCCGTATTTTCTGGAGGCTGTCTGCTCGCATGGGCGTTTTCACTTGCGAAGTACGCAGCGGTATGGGGGTGTACTTCGAACCCGTGCTCACTGGACAGCCTCCGATAAATACTGTAATACCGTCAAAGTATTCCCTTACTATTAGTAGTAGAAATAGTTTTTTGTTCTATAGCGCCAGTGGAGGACTTAGGCGGAGTTGCAGTAATGACAGGGGGACTGGCATGCGAGCATGGGTTCAAAGTACGCCGGTATGAGGAGCGTGTACAATACGCTCCCATACCGTTGCGCACTTTGTTAGCGGGAGCGCCCATGCGAGCAGCCAGTCCCCCTGTCATTACGGAACCCACCTAAAACTCCCGCTGCTTTCTTGACGAAGCAGAATAAATAAAGTATAATATTAGAACATGATAAAAGGGGAAGTTTTTGTTTATAGGTTTATAACATTACGACAGCAGAGTTAATACGCGATACGATGAAGGGGGTTGCTTATGAAACTGGTATTTATTGGTGCGGACCACGAAGTTACGGGAAGCTGCCATTATATGGAAGTGGGCAGCAAGAAATTTTGTGTAGACATTGGTATGGAGCAGGGGAAGGATATATTTGAAAATCAGGAAATTCCGGTCAGTCCGTCGGAGTTAGATTTTATTCTTTTGACACATGCCCATATTGACCATACAGGGCTTTTGCCAATGCTGTATGCAAGGGGATTCCGGGGACAGGTATATGCGACAAAAGCGACGGTAGAGTTAAGCCAGATAATGCTTCGGGATAGTGCCCATATCCAGCAGTTTGAGGCAGAATGGCGAAACAGGAAGGCACAGCGCTCAGGCGGCGAGGTATATGAGCCGCTATACACGATGGAGGATGCGCTGGGGGCAATTCGTTTGATGACTTCCTGTGATTATGGAAGCATGGTACATATATGTGATGAAGTCGTTGTTCGGTTTACCGACATCGGGCATCTGCTCGGTTCTTCTTCCATTGAGGTATTTGCAAAGGAAAATGGGAAGGAGCGCACGGTAGTATTTTCCGGTGATATTGGGAATGACAATAAACCGATTTTAAAAAATCCGACATATACGAAAGCGGCAGATTACGTTGTTATGGAATCGACCTACGGCGACCGGCTGCACGGCGAAGCACCCGATTATGTAGGAGATTTGGCGAAAATTATACAGGAGACGTTTGAACGTGGCGGCAATGTTGTGATTCCTTCTTTTGCGGTAGGAAGAACGCAGGAATTGCTTTATTTTATCCGCCAGATAAAGGAGGAACGTCTCGTCACAGTAAATTCAGATTTTGAGGTGTATGTTGACAGTCCTCTTGCGGTTGAGGCGACAAGTATATTCCGAAAAAATGTCGAGCAGTGTTTTGATGATGAGGCACGGGGGCTTGTGAAAAAAGGAATCAATCCGATTAGTTTTCCGGGATTAAAGTTATCCATTACGAGCGATGACAGTAAGGCGATTAACTTTGATATGCAGCCGAAGGTAATTATTTCGGCATCCGGTATGTGTGAGGCGGGGCGCATCCGCCATCACTTGAAGCACAATCTGTGGCGGAGTGAAAGCACGATTGTGTTTGTCGGTTATCAGACGAGAGGGACACTTGGGCGTTCCCTGCTGGAAGGGGCAGAACAGGTAAAGCTTTTTGGCGAGCCAGTTGAGGTGCAGGCAAAAATTGTAAAGCTTGCAGGCATCAGCAGCCATGCAGATAAAAATGGACTTCTCCGCTGGGTAAACGGTTTTACGGAACGTTCGCCGAAAAGAGTATTTGTGGTACACGGGGAGGATGCGGTATGTACCAGTTTTGTGCGTACTCTGGAGGATTCCGGTTATATTGCATCGGCGCCGTACAGCGGGACAGTCTTTAATTTGCTTTCCGGTGAATTTGAGAAGGAAGCCCTGCCAATCGCTGTCAGCAAAAAGACATCGGCAAGAAAGCGCTCTGGCGATATGTTCCAGCGCCTGTTGACTGCTGGACAGCGGCTGTTAGCGGTAATTCGTAGAAACGAGGGGCTGAGCAATAAAGAAACTGCTAAATTCACGGATCAGATCAATGCATTGTGTGATAAGTGGGACAGATAGCAGGGGAAAATGAGAAGGGGTGATAAAGTGGCAGAATATGTAGAACAGCAGCGCGTATTGGATAATGATTTAATAGAAGAACGGGTAAAACAGATTGCAATGAATCATTTCTATTCTGTATACGTCAGGCACAGCTTAGAGGATGCCATGTCCCATGTTGATGAAAATGTGCACTGGATTGGCTCAAAGGAAGGCCATGTTGCATATAACAAAAAAGAATATAAGGTACTGTTGGAAAAGGCGCTGGATGAAGTCCCATTTGACTGCGTGCTAAAGGTGGTCAGCGCCAACACCGTGACTTTGAACCCCTCCTGTTACGAAGTAAGTGGGGAGC
Source organism: Lachnoclostridium sp. UBA3262 (assembly GCA_002362575.1). Lineage (GTDB taxonomy): Bacteria > Bacillota > Clostridia > Lachnospirales > Lachnospiraceae > Eubacterium_F. The sequence goes on from DEUM01000015.1 coordinate 31,174, forward strand.
TGGAGTTACGGATTCCCTATCAGCTGCAGGTAATGTATGTTGAGTTTCGTTTTTCGATGGTAATTTTATATAAGGATAGAAAGGACTATTCGGTTGTCTCAATTCACACATCGTTAAGCAGCAAGGAACTCTCCGAGAAAGGTTTACTGAATCAGGAAAAGCATGGAATGGGAGAGAAGCAAAAGAATCCGAATGAGTTTGATGCCCTGACCGGACTGTACACATTAGATTATTTCAAGAAAGAGCTTAGCAGTATACTGGCAGAGGAGGATGAGGATACCAAGTATGCCTTGTTGTGTACCGATGTCAGTCATTTTGAAAAAGTGAATAATCTGTATGGGCTGAGGAAGGCGGACCGGATGCTGATTGAACTCGCCTCTCTCCTAAATAGTTTCAGCCGGAATGTGAAACTATCCTGCCGCAGTGTGGCGGACCATTTTCTTGTGCTGGTGTCTTATGATACAGTGGAAAAGCTGGAAATTCTGCTCAAACGCTTATGCGAAGATTTTAACCGGGATATTGCCGTGGCTTATCCAAAGGCATCCCCGCGCCTTGGAATTGGGGTGTATCCGGTTCGGGACAGACAGGAAAATGTGGGGAAGATAGTGGAGAACTCAAATAGCGCAAGAAAAAGCCTGCGCCTGCAAAAGAGCCTGAGCGTAGTTTTTTACGATGAGAAGATTTACGTCCGTATGGAAAAAATCCGAAAGATTGAGAGTATTATGCAGGAGGCGATGGAGCAAGGTGAGTTTAAGGTGTTCCTGCAGCCAAAGTACGATTTGGAACAGGAAAGGATAGTAGGGGCGGAGGCGCTGACGAGATGGATTCGGAAGGATGGTACCATTATATATCCGGATGAATTTATACCAATATTCGAGCAGGACGGTTTTATTGTAGATTTGGATTTCCATATGCTGAGTAAAGTATGTGCGATGATTCAGAGAAGGCTGAAGACAAAGAAAAGATGTGTTACAGTGTCAGTCAACCAGTCCAGATTACTGCTTCAGGAAAAGGATTATGTAAGTAAAATTGCGGCAATCTTGGCAAAGTACAATACACCGCCCGAATACATAGAACTGGAGCTGACAGAGAGGATTTTCAAGGATAATCTGACAAATATAGCACAGATGATGGGCAGACTGAAGGATTTGGGCATACATTGGTCCATCGATGATTTTGGAACGGGATACTCGTCCTTAAATCTGTTAAAAGACCTGCCTGTCGATGTAATTAAGCTGGATAAATCGTTTCTAGATGCGACAGAAACGTCAGAGACAAGTAAAATTATTATACGAAAAACAGTGGAATTGACCAGAGAGCTGGATAAGAAGGTTGTCTGTGAGGGTGTTGAGACAGAGTCGCAGGCAGAATATCTGAGAGATATCCGCTGTGATGTGGCACAGGGGTATTTGTATGCCCGCCCGATGCCGATGAATGAGTTTGAAAATTTATTGGATAAGGAGTTGTATGTATGAAAAAGCTGCTGAAATCAGTTTTATTGACTTGTATTATACTGGCTGTCCTGTCGGGCGCAGTCATTTATCTGCTGACAAAGAAAGACGGGATTTCGGATGAATTTTCAAATCGTATTGCTACAGAACAGAGCGATCAGGGAAGTGAGAGAGGCTACCGTTATGATACGGACAAGGGGGCAATCCCGCTGATGACTTCCGGTCAGGAAAAGAATGTTCTTAATTTTGACAGCAATAAAGACGCTTACAATGTAGCGGTTTCTACGGCGGCAAGAGAACGGCTGGATCGTTTGATTAAGAGAACGACGCCGACTTTTGAAAAACCGATTATCGCGGCAAATCCATTTGGTACGAACGAAAATACCTTTTACTTTTATTTTGAAACTTCTTACCGGGGGATGATTCGCTATACGGTTATGGTGGAGGATGCGTCGGTCCCCGACCATGTACGCTATGTCAATAATGGGCAGGAAAGCAATCTGTCTACGGTGCATGAGTTTACGCTCAGTGGGCTGGTACCGGGCATGACAAATTATATCAAGATTGAAGTTTTGGACGGTTCAGGAGCAAAGAGAGAAGACTTGACGTACAAGTATACCGTGCCAAATCAGGCAGGAGCTGCGGCAAAGCTAAGAGTACAAAAAGGAAAGAGCAAGGGAAGTGCGGCGAACGGATTATATTTCGTGTTCCCTAAAAATGATAAAAAGATATATGCCTATGACAACTCTGGAATATTGAGAAATACAACGAATACGGAATCCGGCCATGGAAAGCGCATCTATCAGTCGGGTGACAGTATATTATATCAGGTTTCCGGAACAAAATTTGCCAAGGTTTCAGCACTTGGCCGTGTGACGGCAACAGCAGCTGTCAGGGGATACGGAAATGTCAAAGATTTCAGCTACGATGGTTATGATAATATCTATTCACTTGTGACAAAAGGTAAGAATGACTATCTGCTGGCGACTTCTTTTAAGACAGGAAAGACAAAAGAGGTTTTTCGGTTTCCAAAGGGCGTCCGTGCGAATTCACTGACGGCGCCAAAGGCGGGGAATATTTATATAGCAGGCGCAAAGCCAAGCGGAGTACTGAAGGTGACTGCCGTTACCGGAAGAAGCCCGAAAGTAGCATTTGTGCTTGGGAAAAAGCAGGCGTGGAACAAGACCTCCCTGAAAAAAAAGGTAGTGGAGGATAAGGAAGTGCTTCGCTGGAACACGTCGGGGGCTGTGCTGAATCTGGAGGATGGTCTGTCAGACGGTACAAACGACAGAATAGCGACCTATCTGCAAAATAATGGCAGAGGGGCAGGAATCAGCTTTACGGTAGATGGAAAGAAGAAGGCGGTCGCTGTCCGGGATTCCTTCCCAGTAGGCAAGGGCGGTTTCTGCGGATGCCAGCACTATGAGGAGAATTACATTATATCTGCCAATGATGCCGGTATTTATGAAGAATATGACAGAGAAGGAAAGGTGACAAAGCAGTTTTCGCTGGGAAAAACGGTAGAGAATGTGACAAAGCTTTCCTTAAACGGTATGTGCTTTTATGGTGGAAATTAGTTTTTTCCGGTTATTTCGAAAAAAGTTTAGGACAATATGAAAAAACAGTTGAGATTATGTGCTTATAGGTTGTATAATAAAGCATATGATATAAATTTACTTATAGGAGGGTAAAAGGAATGAGATTTTTTATTGACACTGCCAATGTAGAGGATATCAAAAAGGCAAATGACATGGGAGTTATCTGTGGAGTTACGACGAACCCATCTCTGATTGCAAAAGAGGGACGGGACTTCAATCAGGTAATTGCTGAAATTGCTTCTATTGTAGACGGCCCAATCAGCGGCGAGGTGAAAGCTACGACAGTAGACGCAGAGGGTATGATTGCAGAAGGCAGGGAAATTGCCAAAATCCATGAAAATATGGTTGTTAAAATTCCTATGACTGCAGAAGGCTTGAAGGCAACAAAGACACTGACCAGTGAGGGGATTAAAGTAAATGTAACTTTAATTTTTAGCGCTAATCAGGCATTGTTGGCAGCAAGAGCAGGGGCTACATATGTATCTCCATTTTTAGGACGCTTAGACGATATTTCACAGCCGGGTATTGATTTGATTCGTGATATCGCTGAGATTTTTGCTGTACATGATTTAGATACAAAGATTATTGCAGCAAGTGTCCGCAATCCGATTCATGTTACGGACTGTGCATTGGCAGGGGCAGATATTGCCACAGTACCATATGGCGTTATCGACCAGATGACAAAGCATCCGCTTACTGACGCTGGTATTGATAAATTCCAGAAGGATTACATCGCTGTATTTGGCGAGTAATCTTTGTGAGTAAGGAATAAATATTAAAAGGAGATTTGATTTATGAACAAGTTAGAGCTTCAGAAAATGGCTGTTGAAGTTCGCAAGGGTGTAGTGACTGCTGTACACAGTGCAAAGTCTGGTCATCCGGGTGGTTCTTTATCAGCAGCAGATATTTATACATACCTTTTTTTCGAGGAATTGAATATTGATCCGAAGAATCCAGACAAGGCAGACCGTGACCGTTTTGTCCTGAGTAAGGGACATACGGCGCCGGGTTATTATTCTGTTCTGGCCAACAGAGGATTTTTCCCTGTTTCGGATTTGACGACACTGCGTAAGGTAGGTTCTTATTTACAGGGACATCCGGATAAGAAGCATATTCCGGGCGTAGATATGTCGAGTGGTTCTCTCGGACAGGGGATTTCAGCCGCTGTCGGAATGGCTTTGTCGGCAAAACTCAGCAATGAGGATTACCGTGTTTACACACTCCTCGGCGACGGAGAGATTCAGGAGGGACAGGTCTGGGAGGCTGCTATGTTTGCCGGACACAGAAAGCTGGATAACTTTGTTGCAATTGTAGATAATAATGGATTACAGATTGACGGCGCGGTGGATGAGGTATGTTCCCCATATCCGATCGATGAAAAGTTTAAGGCATTTGGTTTCCATGTAATCAATGTGGATGGACATGACTTTGATGCCCTGAAGGCAGCTTTCGATGAAGCAAAGGCAACGAAGGGCATGCCGACTGCCATTGTAGCTAAGACTACAAAAGGAAAGGGCGTTTCCTTTATGGAAAATCAGGTTGGCTGGCATGGCACGGCTCCGAATGATGAGCAGTATGCGCAGGCAATGGAAGAATTAGAGAAAGCAGGTGAGTCTTTATGTCAGAAGTAAAAAAGATTGCTACCCGTGAAAGCTATGGTAATGCTCTTGCAGAGCTGGGGGCAGAGTTTGATAACCTCGTTGTACTGGATGCAGACCTTGCGGCTGCCACAAAGACTGGCGTGTTTAAGAAAGCATTTCCGGAGAGACACATTGACTGTGGTATTGCAGAGTGTAATATGATGGGCATTGCGGCAGGACTTGCGACAACAGGTAAGGTTCCGTTTGCAAGCTCCTTTGCGATGTTTGCAGCAGGACGTGCCTTTGAGCAGGTTCGTAACTCCATTGGATATCCGAAACTGAATGTAAAGATTGGTGCAACTCATGCCGGTATTTCGGTTGGCGAGGATGGTGCAACCCACCAGTGTAATGAGGATGTTGCCCTGATGCGCACGATTCCGGGAATGACCGTTATTGTCCCTGCGGATGATGTAGAGGCAAAGGCAGCGGTACGCGCGGCGTATGAGCATGAGGGGCCTTGTTATCTCCGCTTTGGAAGACTGGCTGTTCCGGTTATCAATGATAAACCGGATTATAAATTTGAACTGGGCAAGGGTGTTGTGCTCCGCGAAGGAAAGGACGTCACGATTGTGGCAAGCGGACTTCCGGTAGCAAACTGTCTGGAGGCAGCTGAAAAGCTGGCGGCAGATGGAATTGACGCTAAAGTTATCAATATTCACACAATTAAGCCGCTCGATGAGGATTTGATTGTCGCTTCGGCAAAGGAAACCGGTAAGGTTGTTACAGTTGAGGAACATTCTGTAATTGGTGGTCTTGGCAGTGCGGTATGTGATGTATTGTCTGAAAAAGCACCGACGAAGGTTTGCAAGATTGGCGTCAATGATGTATTTGGTGAATCCGGCCCGGCAGTAGAACTGGTGAAAAAGTACGGTTTGGATGCGGACAGTATTTATAATAAGGTAAAGGCTTTCTGCAGCTAAATCAGATTGAGTTCTAAACAGGATTTAGGATTCTAACAGATAGAAAAAAGAAATTGTATACGCCCCCGTAGTCAATGCGGGGGCGTTTCAGGTTAAAGGAGTAAAAGGGTTGATGAATAAGCCAGAAGAAAATTCCCTGTTTCAGATGAAACCGTTTGAGGAAAAACCAGATATCTGTGTAACGGTTCCCGGTTCGAAAAGCATGACAAACCGTGCATTGCTTTTAGCTGCCCTGTCGGAGGGGCAGAGTGTACTAAAGGGCGTGCAATTTAGTGAGGACTCCCGGGTTTTTATGGAAGCGTTACGGGAGATTGGATATTCGGTTGCGGTGGACGAAGACAGGGCGAAAGTAGTAATTGGGGGAAGGGGAACGAAGATTCCGAAAGATAATGTATCTGTCTATGTAGGAAGTGCGGGAACTGCGGCAAGGTTTTTGACTGCGATGCTGGCTTTGTCGGGGGGAAGGTACGAGGTAACTTCTTCGGAACAGATGAAAGGCAGACCGATGCGGCCGCTTCTGGAGGCATTGGAGCAGCTTGGTGTGATATTTGAATATAAGGAAAGACCATATGCGTTTCCTTTTGCGATTTGTGGAAGACGGAACGTGCCGTGTGAGAAGGTTTTTCTTAATATAGATGAGAGCAGTCAGTTTCTGAGTGCTCTGCTGTTAGCCGGAGTGCTTTATGAGAATGGCTTTCTTATAAAGCTGACAGGAAAACGGGATGCGAAAGCATATGTAAAGATTTCTATGAAGATGATGCGTGAGTTTGGATGCCATATGGAGCAGAGAACGGAAAATGAGTACGCCCTGCTTCCGGAACAGAGCTACACGGCAAGAGAGTATCAGATAGAGCCGGATGTATCGGCGGCGTGCTATTTTTACGCAATGGCGGCGGTCAATGGTGGAACGGCGCTGGTACGCCATGTCCACTTTGACAGTACACAGGGGGATATCCGTTTTCTCTATGTGCTGGAAAAGATGGGGTGTGAGGTAAAGGACGAACCGGAGGGAATTCGTGTGACAGGGAAGAATGACGGCAGTCTGCACGGCGTCAGGATAAATATGAGTGACTTCTCTGACCAGACAATGACATTGGCGGCGGTTGCTGTTTTTGCTGATTCGCCCACAGAAATTTCCGGCGTTTCCCATATAAGACGGCAGGAGTCCGACCGGATTCATGGTATCGTCACGGAGCTGTCGAGGCTGGGAATTCGTTGTCAGGAGAAAGAGGACGGTATTTCCATTCTGCCGGGAAAGATAGAACCAGCAGTGATTCAGACATATGATGACCACCGGATGGCAATGGCTTTTGCCATAATTGGCACAAAAATACCGGGAATTGTGATTGAAAATCCGTTATGTTGCCGAAAAACGTATGAGAAATACTTTGAAGTATTGACAAATCTTAATTTAAGTTTAAACTAAGTAATAAGGAATTAAAAAAGAGAGGTAAGGTAGTGTGAAAAAAGTAATAGAGATATTAAAAGAGAAGGTGACAGGAGGATTTAAACAGGCTGGTTATGACGAAAAGTATGGCTTTGTTTCTGTCTCGAACCGTCCGGATTTGTGCCAGTACCAGTGTAATGGTGCGATGGCGGCGGCTAAGGAGTATAAAAAGGCGCCGTTTATGATTGCGGAGGACGTTGTTTCCAAGCTTTCCGGAGATGCCGTGTTTGAGCAGATTGAGGCAGTAAAGCCGGGATTCATTAATATAACAGTCAGCGGTGCTTTTCTGGCGGAGCAGGCAGAAAAGATGTGTGAAGAAGAAGATTTTGGTGTCGAGAAGCCGGAAGTGAAGAAGACAATTGTCATTGATTACGGCGGGCCGAATGTGGCGAAGCCGCTTCATGTAGGGCATCTGCGTCCGGCAGTGATTGGCGAGAGTGTGAAACGAATCTGCCGTTTTATGGGAGATAAGGTAATTGGCGACGTGCATTTAGGCGACTGGGGGCTCCAGATTGGGCTGATTATCACGGAAGTAAAGCGGCGTCAGCCGGAGCTGCCATATTTTGATGACAGCTTCGAGGGGGAATATCCGAAAGAGCCGCCGTTTACGATTGGCGATTTAGAGGAGATTTATCCTTACGCGAGCAATTATTCAAAGGAGCATGAAGATTATCTGACGGAGGCGAGAGAGGCAACGACACTCTTTCAGGATGGGCATGCCGGGTACCGCGCGCTATGGCATCATATTCTGGATGTGTCGATTGCGGACTTGAAGAAGAATTATGATAAGCTGAATGTAGAGTTTGACCTTTGGAAGAAAGAGAGTGATGTACAGAAATATATACCGGATATGGTTCAGAAACTGAAAGACGACGGTTTTGCACACATCAGTGAGGGTGCACTTGTCGTTGATGTCACAGAGGAGGGGGATAAAAAAGAACTTCCGCCTTGTATTATCGTCAAGTCAAATGGCGCTACGCTCTATGCAACTACTGATTTGGCTACGATTGTGGAGAGGGAAAAGCTGTTCCAGCCGGACCAGATTATTTATGTGACGGATAAACGGCAGGGCATGCATTTTACTCAGGTATTCCGTTCGGCAAAGAAATCCGGTATTGCAAAGCCGGAGACGAAGCTTGATTTTATCGGTCTTGGCACAATGAACGGAAAAGATGGCAAGCCGTTTAAGACAAGGGATGGCGGGGTGCTCCGCCTGCAGGCGCTCAGAGAGGAAATCAATGAAGAAGTATATACAAAGATAAAGGAGAACCGGGATTACTCGGAAAGCGAGGCAAGGGAGATTTCCGAGAAGGTCGGACTGGCGGCGCTGAAATATGGAGACTTGTCGAATCAGGCGTCAAAGGACTATATATTTGATATCGAGAGATTTGCTTCCTTCGAGGGAAATACTGGGCCATATATTTTGTATACGATTGTAAGAATTAAATCATTATTTAATAAATACAAGGAAAACGGCGGAGTATTTAACGAAAAAGCGTCACTTTTACCTCCTATAAGCGAAAGCGAGACGGGTGTATATTTGACGTTGAGTAAGTTTGCCGATACGATGGAGACGGCTTATGCGGAGCTTGCTCCTCACAAAATCTGTCAGTTTGTTTATGAATTGTCGGATGCATTGAATCATTTTTATCATGAAACTAAAATTTTAGCTGAAGCAGATGAAGCGAGAAGGGAATCGTACTTAAAGTTGATTGGTCTGGCGCAGAGAGTGTTGGAGAGGTGTATTGATATGCTTGGCTTTGAGGCGCCGGATAAAATGTAGGAAGGGGTGTAAATCTGTGTTTGTTGGCCGCGAACGGGAACTGGCAATGTTAGAAAAATCCTACCAGTCCGCAAAGAACGGTGTTGTCGTTCTTTACGGTCGGGAGGGAATCGGAAAGACCGCGCTGATTCGGCAGTTTATAAAGGAGAAGCCTTATGTCTATTATCAGGCAAGGGAATTGTCAGAATTGGAACAGAATCGGTTTTTTGATGAAAAAAAGGAAGAACTGGAGAGCATGTCGGCAGGGCAGAAGACCTGCTTTATCGTAGATGAGTTTGATTTGATGCAAAAGGGCTATAAGCAGTTTTTTGCGGACTTTTCAGATTATGTGGAGAAACTTCCGGCGGGCAGGGTAATGATACTGCTTTTGAGTTCTTCGGTGCAGTGGGTAGAAAATTCGATGGTTTCGGATATGGGGAATCTTGCCTCTGCCATTACTGCGTTTATTAAGCTGAAGGAATTTACCTTTATGGAGATGATGGAGCGTTTCCCGGACAGCACGACAGAGGAATGTGTTGCTATATATGGTATTATGGGGGGTGTACCGGCATACTTGAATTTCTGGAACCCAAAGGAAACAATACGCAAGAACATTCTTCGTATCATTCTGGATGATAAGGGAGTGCTTCACAGAGAAGCACAGCGTTTTTTGAAAACAGCGCTGCGGGAACTGCCGTTTTATAGTACGATACTGTCTGTTCTGGCGGAGGATGAGCCGAAGCTGAATTATCTGTATAACCGCACACATTTCAGCCGTGCCAAAATTTCCGTCTATATTAAGAATCTGATGCAGTTAGATGTGGCGGCGAAGATATTTTCTTACGAGCCGGAAAAGAAGGATAATATACAGAAGGGGTTGTACGGTATTACGGATTCCTTTTTACAATTTTGGTATAAGCTCGTATACCCTAATTTTTCGGATTTCAGCATTATGGAGCCGGAGGAGTTTTATGCTGCGCATGTCCGAAATCATCTGGACGATATTATTAAAAAGGCTTACATTAAAGTCTGTCGCGAATTTATGGAACTGATGAATCTGTATAACCGGCTGCCGGTCAAGTTCAAGAATTTTGGAAGCCTTTATGGAAAGACTGGATTTATTCCGCTGATTGCGAACAGTGAAAGTGGAGAATTGTTAGTCGGAGCCTGCAAATGGTCAAATAAACCAATGGATATGAAAGATTTCGAGAAGCTTCTGGAAGATACCTCGCAGACGGGGAAGGAAGCAGATTACTATTATCTGTTTTCGAAAGAGGGCTTTACGCAGGATTTAGCGGCAATGGCACAGAATATGGATAATATACAATGTATTGACTTGGAGGAGATGTGATGTATAAAGAGACAGCAAGGTTGATTATGTATGGAAATCTGGGCGGCGACAGTATCTTGATGAAACTGAGCGCAATTTTTGAAAAGGTAGAGCATCATGGCAGTGAAGTGATAAAGGAAGAACTGGTACGGGCGGTTTATGACCAGATTTACCGTATTCTGGACCTATCGACAACCTATGGATTTGATGAAAATCTCTGGCAGTGTTATATCGCATATATTTTGGCAACGAACGAAAATCCGTTTAGTATAGTATGTGAGACGGTAGGTGCTTCACAGGATGGAACCGTCAACACAATTGTACGGCAGGATATGCAATGTTTCTTCAATTTATTTAATTACGATTTTACAAATATAGAGAAAGAGCTGGGTGTTCAGTGCTTTGATATACTGACGCACTATCATTCTATGGCAAAGGCAGAGAACACTTACAATAAGAGTGTCAGTGAAAAAGTCCGGGCCCTTGCGGCGAAGCTGCGGGAGGCGGAAAATGCGGAAGATATGTTTGTCATGGTGACAGATTTTTACAAAAAATACGGAGTTGGCAAGTTTGGGTTGAACAAGGCGTTCCGGGTTATCCACAAGGGAGAGGATATGGTGCTTTCTCCGATTACCCATACAAGTGATGTGACATTGGACCATCTCATTGGCTATGAGCTGCAGAAGCAGCAGTTGATTGATAATACAGAAGCCTTTGTGGAGGGGAGGAAGGCAAATAATTGTCTGCTCTATGGCGACAGCGGTACGGGAAAGTCGACCTGTATCAAGGCAATATTAAATAAGTATTACGACAGAGGACTTCGCCTGATTGAAATATACAAGCACCAGTTTCAGGATTTATCCAATATCATTGAACAGATAAAAAACCGTAATTACAAATTTATTATTTATATGGATGATTTATCCTTTGAGGAATTTGAAATTGAATATAAGTATCTGAAAGCGGTAATCGAGGGAGGGCTGGAAGTCAAGCCGGATAACGTGCTGATTTATGCTACTTCAAACCGCAGACACCTGATTCGGGAGACGTGGAGCGATCGTTCTGATATGTCTCAGGATGAACTACACCGCTCCGATACGATGCAGGAAAAATTATCTCTTGTGGCACGCTTTGGCGTCAGTATCAATTTCAGCAGGCCGATGAAAAAGGAATTTGAGGAGATTGTCCTTGGACTGGCAAAAGAAAATCCGGATATTACTCTGACAGAGGAAGAAATATTGGCACAGGCAAATATATGGAGCTTGCGCAACGGTGGTTATTCCGGGCGTGTGGCAGAGCAGTTTATGATTCATTTAAAGGCGAAAGGGTAAGTTTATGTTTGAACGTTTTTTTCCGGACGCTACAGTAACGTCCACTTACGACATTGATTATGAAAAGCTTTACAGAGAGGGATACCGGGGCGTATTATTTGACATTGATAATACGCTGGTGGAGCATGGCATGGAAGCCAGCGAACGTGTAAAAAAACTGTTTGTCAGATTAAAGAAGATTGGCTTTGAGTGCTGTCTGATTTCGAATAACAAGAAAAAACGCGTATATACATTTAATGAGGAGCTGGATGTACATACGGTATTTAACGCACATAAGCCTGCCAAAAAGGGGTACTATTACGCCATGGAGCTGATGAATACCAGACTGGAAAATACGGTGTTTGTCGGCGACCAGCTGTTTACGGATATTTTTGGCGCAAAACGGATAGGGATGAAAAATTTTCTTGTAAAGCCGATTAACGAGCATGAGGAAATACAGATTGTGCTAAAACGTAAGCTTGAGCGGATTGTGCTGAAGGAATACCGCATGAAGAAAAGGGAGGAAAAGAGGAGAAAGAAATGGGAAAAGAAGCTGGAAAAGAAATATTTCAATCCGCGTCAGTAGACGCTGTTCTTCTGACCAATGCGGCAAACATGAGGTTTGTTTCGGGCTTTATCGGCGAAGGTTATGTCTATCTCTCGAAAAAGAGTGCGCTGATTGTGACGGATTCCCGCTACACGATAGCCGCTGCCGCAGAATGTCCGGACTTTCAAATTATAGAGTGGAATCGAAAAGGGTATTACGCGCCGTTTATGGAGGCAGCGCGCCGGGATGGGATTCAGGCGCTGGGCATAGAGGATGAGGAAATGACGGTGTCAGCTTACGAAAAACTTGCTTCACAGATGAAGGAAGCCGGGGCTGACAGAATAGAAATAAGAAATCTGGGACAGACGGTCACAAAGCTTCGCGCAGTAAAAACAGAGGTGGAGATTGAGAATATACGGCGGGCAGAGGCAATTGGAGACGTTGCCTTTTCGAACATACTCGGGAAGCTGTGTGCGGGTATGACGGAGAAAGAGGTGGCGGCATGGCTGGAATTTTACATGAAAAAAGAGGGGGCAGACGGTCTCAGTTTTGATACGATAGCTGCCTCGGGGGTTCACTCTGCGATGCCCCATGCGGTTCCGACCGACAAAGCATTGCAGGAGGGAGATTTTCTGACAATGGATTTTGGATGTTTGTACCGGGGCTATTGCTCGGATATGACAAGAACCGTTGTCATCGGCAGGGCGTCAGAGAAACAGAAACTAGTATATAATACCGTTTTGCGGGCACAGGAGGAGGCTTTGCGGGGAATCCGTCCGGGGATGTCTGGAAAAGAAATTGATGCGATGGCGCGAAATGTTATCAAAAAAGCCGGGTATGGAAAAAATTTCGGCCACTCACTCGGCCATTCGGTAGGTATGGAAATTCATGAAAAACCGTGCTTTTCCCCTAATGCAGAAGAAATTATCCGGCCCGGCATGGTAATCACGGTGGAGCCGGGAATTTATATTGAGAACTTTGGCGGCGTCCGGATCGAAGATGTGGTGGTCATCACAGAAGATGGATGTGAGAACATTACCCATTCGGAAAAAAGGTTGATAGAAGTCATGTGATTGGAGGAGGTTATGAGACCAAAGATATGCGTGCCGATTGTGGCGCTGACAAGAGATAGCATTTTGTCAGAGGCGCGGAAGATAAAGAAGCTTCCAGTCCAGATGGCAGAGTGGCGGGTAGATTTTTTTGCTGGGTATGAGAGAGAATTATCTGGTATTATCGAGGAATTGAAAAAGATTTTAGCGGATAAGGAGCTGATTGTCACCCTTCGCACAGAGGAGGAGGGGGGAGAGGCAAACGGTTCCCGTTTTCATTATTTTTCACTGGTAGAGACTGTTTTACAGCAGGGCAGGGCGGACTATGTGGATGTTGAGATTGACCGTGACAGCGCCGAAACAGAAAGAGTAATAGCTTCAAGTAAAGGAACGGCTACAAAGGTCATTGGTTCGTATCATGATTTTGAAAAGACGCCGTCCGAGGAATTTACCTTGGCAAAGCTGGAAAAGGCGAAAGAGCTTGGATGTGATGTTGGAAAATTTGCCTGTATGCCGGATACGCCGGAGGAGGCAGACCGACTGCTTGCCGTTACAGCAAAGATGAAGGAGAGGAATCCGGACTTTCCACTGATTACAATGTCAATGGGAAAGCTGGGTGAGAAGACAAGACTTTATGGCGGGTTATATGGTTCGGAGGTTTCTTTTGGATGTATGGAACACAGCTCCGCACCGGGACAGATTCCGTATTCTGAGATGACAGACGTCTTTGACAAAATATATGCGGGAAGGAAGCACATTATCCTGATTGGCTTTATGGGGGTTGGCAAGTCCACCATTTCCAGAGAGCTGAGGAGGCAGTCAGGACGTCCTGAAATTGATACGGATGAGTGCATTGTCCAGCAGGAGGGAAGAAGTATACCGGAAATATTTGAGACGGAAGGAGAAAAATATTTCCGTGATAGGGAGACGGACATGATTGATGAGTTGGGTATCAGAGAGCCGTCGGTAATTTCCTGCGGCGGCGGTATGGCGCTTCGGGAACTCAATGTGCGCAAGCTGCAGGCGATTGGAGAGGTTGTCCTTCTGACTGCTGAGCCGGAGACAATATATGAGCGTGTGAGGTATAGCAAGGAACGCCCAATCTTAAACGGCAATATGAATGTATCATATATCCGTGAGCTTATGGAAAAGCGCCGTCCCTTTTATGAGAAGGCGGCGACGTTGACTGTCCCGACAGATCAGCGCGAGGCAAATGACATCGCAAAAGAAATACTTGAAAAATGCAGGCAAATATAATAGAATAGAAGAAGATGTGTACAACCCTTATAAAAAGGGAGTTTAAGGAGGAACAGAAATGGTATCAGCAGGAGATTTTAGAAATGGTTTGACAGTAGAAATTGAAGGAACGGTATATCAGATTGTAGAATTCCAGCATGTAAAACCCGGAAAGGGAGCAGCTTTTGTGCGTACAAAGTTAAGAAATGTTGTGGATGGCGGTGTAGTTGAGAAGACATTCCGCCCGACAGAGAAATATCCACAGGCACATATTGATAAAAAAGAGATGCAGTATTTGTACAATGACGGCGAGATGTACAATTTCATGGACAATGAAACGTATGAGCAGATTGCCCTGACAGAGGAGGCAGTCGGTGATACAATGAAATTTGTTAAAGAAAATGACAATGTAAAAATGGTTTCTTACAAGGGAAATATTTTTGCAATTGAGCCACCGATGTTTGCAGAGCTTGAGGTTACAGAGACGGAGCCGGGTGTAAAGGGCGATACAGCAACGAATGTGACAAAGCCGGCTACAGTAGAGACGGGCGCACAGGTAAATGTTCCGATTTTTGTCAATCAGGGAGATGTTATCCAGATTGACACCCGTACTGGAGAGTACCTGAAAAGACTGTAAAAAAAGCGCCGTGAGTATCCGGCGCTCTGAAAAAACACGAAAGAATTAAAATTTTTCGTGTTTTTTTGCTCCGCCGGAATTAAATTTTTATAAGATAAAATAAGCCAGTAAGCCGCATTAAACGGTTTTACTGGCTTTTGTTCTGTCAGAAAATGTTCGAACCTTATTCGAAAAGAGAGGATAATTTGTTAATCGTATTTGTGATTTCATTTACGGATGACTCAATATCACTGTAAATGGAATCTGACTGCGTAGATAAATCCTGCATACTTTGCGCCACAACGGCAAAGCCAGCGCCTGCCTCTCCACTTCTGGCTGCCTCAATGCTGGCGTTTAATGCCAACATTCTCTGTTTGCTGGATATTGCTTTTAAGTTGCGTGTATAGTCATTGATTGTCTCAATCAGCCCTTTGGACTGTTCCACTTCTCCCTGTAAGGTTTCAAGGCGACCTGCGTTGCTGGATTTATAATATTCCAAATTCACTAATTGGTTTACTATTGTCCCTAAGAGGTCAGCAGATGCGCGGATTCGTTTCTCTGTACTGACAGGAACTTCTCTTAAGGCAGCGATATAAGCATCCGGATCAATACCTAGTTCAGTGGCAGTCTGGCGGAATTTTTCTTCGTCCGGTTCATTTGGGAGAACCTGTCCGCCGATAATAGCGCCGACCTTTTCTCCGTTGACATTGATGTCGACAGAAAAATCCATCAGTCCGGCATGGCAGAAATATGTACCGCTGCATTCTTTATCACATTTTACGCACCTTCTGTTTCCTTCCTCAGAACCGCGTGTATATTTCATACAAAAGTCAGTAAAGTTACTGCCCTCTGTCAGATATTCCCCGTCCATACCAACAGCAATGGCAGTCAGACCGGTAGCATTTGAAAAGTCATCCTGTATTTTTTGTAATTTGTCTAAGTCCATAAAATCCTTTAGTTCCATATCTTTACCCCCTTAGTGATAATGGTAGTGTCAAATTTACTACC
>DEUM01000039.1 GCA_002362575.1 Lachnoclostridium sp. UBA3262
TAAGGACCGGCGGGCGGCAACGCTACCAAAAGGCAGGAAAACCGACAATGCAGACAACGAGTTTTGCGAAGGGCGGCGGAATGTTTTTGCAAACAAGGGAAACAATTTATTTTTCGCCGGGAGTGATGTCCCAGTAAGAAACGGTAGGATATCCGCTGCCTTATCTTCTACAATTGTAGCATCATGAAATATAAGGCATTACCGGAGGCGCCCCT
The DNA here is from genome assembly GCA_002362575.1 of Lachnoclostridium sp. UBA3262. Lineage (GTDB taxonomy): Bacteria > Bacillota > Clostridia > Lachnospirales > Lachnospiraceae > Eubacterium_F. The sequence continues at coordinate 216 of DEUM01000039.1, forward strand.
CGATTTCTCCCGGAACACTTGCGAGGATATAAATGCCATCCTCTCTGTACTCCTCCGTTTCAAGTTTTCCATACTGGCGTATCAGCTGGAGCTTTCCCGCCTCCTCGTATGGAAATACTTTTTCTATTTTCACAAAGCCTGCTTTTAACAGCTTTTCTATTTGTTCCAGCAGAGCTTCGAGTCCAATTTTTTTCTTTGCCGAAATCTGAAGAACCACATCACTTTTTAAATCCTTCCAGTCCTCTTTCTCCTCCGGCTTTACTAAATCCATTTTATTAAAAGCAGTCAGAACCGGCTTGTCGCCAACTCCCAACTCACGTAAGGTATCATAGACTACTTCCATCTGCATGTCATAATCTGGATTTGAGGCGTCCACTACATGCAGAATCATATCCGCATATTTCGCTTCCTCTAAAGTAGAGCGAAATGCCTGTATCAGCGTATGGGGAAGCTTACTGATAAAGCCAACAGTATCGGTAAACAGTATTTTCTGCCCATCTGCCAGCGTAAGCCCTCTTGTCGTCGGATCCAATGTGGCAAACAGCTTATCCTCCTCTAACACATTTGACTCTGTCAAAGTATTCAGAAGAGTAGACTTTCCAGCATTGGTATAGCCGACTATCGCAACGGTGGGAGCTGCGCTCCGTGTTCTCTGCCTGCGCATTGTCTCGCGGTTCTTTACCACCTCTTTTAGCTGTCGGTTAAGAATGGAAATGCGCTCTTTAATCAACCGCCTGTCCATCTCCAGCTTCTTTTCTCCCGGCCCTCTCGTTCCAATTCCTCCACCGAGTCTCGACAGGGACTGGCGAAGTCCTACGAGCCGTGAGGCGCGGTAGCGTAACTGCGCTAGCTCCACCTGGAGCTTTCCCTCGCTCGTTCTGGCGTGCGCCGCAAAAATATCCAGAATCATTACTGTGCGGTCAATTACTTTGACTTGCAGTTCCTCCTGCAGATTTCCGATCTGTGCCGGCGACAATTCATCATCACACACGATGACATCTGCCCGGAGCCGATAAATCAACTCCTGAAGTTCTTCGATTTTTCCTTTTCCGATGTAGGTACCGGGATGCACCGCTTCCCGTTTCTGAATCAGCCTTCCGACGGTGTCTGCACCTGCTGTTTCCGCCAGCTCCTCAAGCTCATTTAACGAACATTCTACATCTGTCTCATCATTAAATTCTACCGCTACCAGTATCGCCCGTTCTCTTTTCTCCAACGTCTCAAATGTTTCTGCCATCTCTGCCTCCTAATTCCCAGCCTGACGATATCAGGTTGTACCCGCCGTCAGGCTAAACAACACGCAGTGTAATTTCTCCTGTCCGCAGTGTCTGTTCACTGCCATCCTCTTTTCGGACAACCAGTCCGCCATCCTCATCAATATCTACCGCGAATCCATATTCCCAGCCTTCACCTGAGGAAAACCTTACTTCTTTTCCAAGTACATTCGACCAGCGCCGGTAATCCTCCATAAATCCCTTCTCCGACAGCCCGTCATATAAATCAAATAATTCATTTACTACTGCTGCCACAAGGGTATTTCTTGGAATGGAGCTTTCCCCGGTGCAGACGGAACCTACAATGTCTCTCAGTTCCTCCGGGACGTCTTCCTCTGCAATGTGGTAGTTGATTCCAATTCCGACCACTACCGTATCAATTCTTCCACTCTCAAAATCTGAAACTGCCTCCGTCAAAATACCGCATATCTTTTTGCCCCGCAGATACACGTCATTTACCCACTTGATTTCCGGCTCCTCTCCCAGAACGTTCCGTATCGCACGGCACACTGCTACTGACGCTGCCGTTGTGATTAGAACAACATCCTTCGCACGCTCTGTCGTCGGCCGAAACAGTGCGCTCATATAAATGCCTGCTCCCGGAGGCGAATAAAAGCTCCTTCCCCGCCTGCCCTTCCCGGCAGTCTGCTCCTCCGCCAGCACGACAAGTCCCTGCCCTGCTCCATCCAGAGCACGGCGCTTTACCTCCTGATTCGTCGAATCGACACATTTACATACAAGAATTTCGTTGTTTTTGTATGCCTCGTTCAGATTCAGCCGAATCCCCTCCGCGGATAACACATCATTATCCTCTGTCAGACAATATCCCCGGTTATTGACGGCCTGAATATGGTAGCCTTCTTTTTTCAAAACATTTACTGCTTTCCATACGGCAGCTCTGGTCACGCCGAGACGCTCTGCCAGCTCCTGCCCAGACAGGCTCTTATCGCGGTTTGCCTCTAACAGCCCAAGTACTTCACTCTTGACACTCATCGTTCCCTCCATGTGCACACGCTTTTTGGGCACGCGCCTTTTGTGTAGAATTTTCCTTTTTTCTTATAATATTACCAGAAGCAGCCGAATTGCCGGGCGTAATTCCCTTATCTGTCCGTATCGCTATTTTCTCCTTTGGATGCGGACAACTGTCAACCGCCTCTCCCCTGTCATTATACATTTCCTTTACAACAGCAGTCACATTCTCGCCGGACGGCTCCATGATTTCAATTTCATCGCCGACACAAAACTTATTTCTCTGTTCCAATACAGCCAGCCCATCCGGGGTGACTTTTTCTATCATACCCAAATAGGTATACTCCTGTACATAGGTATTATTATCATATATCTGAGTTTCATGAGTGGGCGCTCCAAAGAAAAACCCGGTTGTAAACTGACGGTAGGTGCATTTTGCAATTTCTTCCTTGTAATAAGGTATTCTACTTTTGTAGTATTCCGGATTTTCAAAGAAATCATCCACCGCCTGACGGTAGGTTCTTGCCACAACTGCCACATACAAGGCGGTTTTCATCCGTCCTTCTATTTTAAAGCTGTCAACTCCCGCTGCGACAAGCTCCGGAATGTGCTCTATCATGCAGAGGTCTTTGGAATTAAAAATATAAGTCCCTCTCTCATTTTCCTCAATCGGAAGATATTCCCCCGGTCTTTTTTCCTCCACGATATGATACTTCCAACGGCATGGATGGGTACACGCACCCAGATTGGCATCCCTTCCCGTAAAATAGCTGCTCAAAAGACATCTTCCAGAGTAGGAAATACACATCGCGCCATGCACAAATGTCTCAATTTCTAAATCCTCCGGAATGTGCGCATCAATATCTGCAATTTCCTCCAGTGAGAGTTCTCTTGCTGTCACAACACGGGTTGCCCCCTGTTCCTTCCAAAAATTAAAGGTCAGATAGTTTACATTATTTGCCTGTGTGCTCACATGGATATCGAGTTCCGGACAAATTTCCTTTGCCAGCGTAAAAACACCGGGATCGGAAATAATCAGCGCATCCGGCTGAGGCTTTTTCAACTCGTGAAAATATTCCCTGACACCGGATAAATCCCTGTTATGCGCCGTAATATTTGCCGTTACATACACCTTTTTCCCCTTCGCATGAGCATACTCGATTCCTTCTCTCATGTCCTCCGGTGAAAAATTCTTAGCTTTTGCCCGGAGTCCATACATCTCTCCTCCGATATAGACGGCGTCTGCTCCGTAATGAATCGCTGTTTTCAACACTTCAAGGCTGCTCGCCGGAGCTAAAATCTCAGGTTTTTTCATTTCCCGTTTCCTCCCTTCACACTGATGGTAATCCCGTCGCCAAACGGCAGGCATATCGTTTCCAGCTCTCCGTGATGCGTCAAGACCTGTAAATACTCCCGCATCCTGCCGTGAATTGTCCGATCCCGCCTCGTTACCGCATAACGGGATTCCATGACGTCTCCTTCGTGCAGGATATTGTCCGACACAAGGATTCCTCCCGGCGTTAATATTTCTAAAACATCCGGCAGGAAATTAAGATACTGCCCCTTTGCCGCATCCATGAAAATAAATTCGTACCGTTCTCCCTTAACCGCCAGCTCCCGGAGACACTGTGCCGCCTCCCCTTCCAGCAGACGCACACGCCCCTCTGTATCATATCTTGCAAAATTCTGTCTGGCTTCCACAAGCCGCATTTCAACTTTTTCTATCGTAGTGATCCGGCTCGTCTCCGGCAGGCACTCTTTCATGAAAAGGGCAGAGTACCCAATCGCCGTCCCCACTTCCAAAACCCGTTCCGGTTTCCTCGTCCTGAGCAGAAAACGCAAAATATCACGCGTCCCCCGCCGAATCACCGGCACGCTATTTTCTCTCGCATACTTTTCCAAATTCCGGATATATTCCGGTGGTTCTTCCCGGAACATATCAAGAAATACTTCCATTCTGTCATTCATACGATTCTCCCCTTGCGTATCCGTCATGATACACTCTCCGGTTTAAAATAAGACCAGCGCCAGCCAAGGCGGCGGCAATTTAACCCGCACTTTGCTAACGCTGAATTATCTACCCTTTGATTACATCTAATATCTCGCCATAGGTCATGCTTGTATTCAGAGTATATGACCCCGGCTTTAAGGATGTTTTATTATCCTTCTGCAGCTTCATTCGAAGATAAAAGGAATACTTATTTTTAATCAGCTTCTGTTCCTCCAGACTTTCTGCAACCGAGTATTCGTCCTGTGATTCTCTAACGGTAAACGGCTTGTCCTGCCCTGGAGGCAGCTCCGCTGACGTGTCTCCCATTGTATCGTATGCAAAGGAATACCCCGCCTGGCAAAGTTTCACTCCTCCAAACACAACCAGACCATAAAAAATAATATTCAAAATTATAATGAGCATGGTCCGTACTGCTTTTAACATGGACTAAACCTCCATTATTATCGGTAATATTACCGGGTTTCTCTTTGTCTTTTTCCACAGGAAATCGTTCAGCGTATCTTTGATTTCCGTCTTGATTCTTCCCCAATCCGTGACTCCCCGGTCATACAGGCGATCCAGTGCAATATTGACAACCTCCCGGCACTCGTCCATCAGATTTTCGGATTCCCTGACATACACAAAGCCTCGTGAAACAAGATCAGGCCCCGACAGAATCATATTCGAGCCCTTCTCCAGTGTAAGGACAACCACTAATAATCCATTTTCAGACAAATGCTGCCTGTCACGCAACACAATATTTCCTACGTCCCCGATTCCAAGTCCGTCTACCATAATGCCCTGCGCCTGCGCTTCTCCAACCTTCTTTACACTGTCCTCATGCAGCTCCATAATATCCCCAGAGCTCATAATAACAACATTTTCTTTCGGAACGCCCATCTCCTGTGCCAGCTCACCCTGTCCAAGCAGATGACGGTATTCACCGTGAACCGGGAGGGCAAACCGAGGTTTTACAAGAGAATAAATCAGCTTAATTTCCTCCTGACAGGCGTGTCCCGACACATGGGTATCCTGAATAATTACTTTCGCACCCTTCTGGGACAGCTCATTGATTACCTTCGATACAGATTTTTCATTGCCCGGTATCGGACGGGAGCTAAAGATAACAACATCTCCCGGCTTAATTGTAATCTTTCTATGAATCGACGCCGCAATGCGGGATAACGCAGCCATAGCTTCCCCTTGGCTTCCGGTTGTAATCAGCACCAGCTGGTCATCTGTATAATTTTTCATTTCCTCCAGACTGATAATCATATTGTCCGGGACCTGAATATAACCAAGCTCCACTGCTGTATTGACAATATTTACCATACTGCGTCCCTCGATAACTACCTTCCTTTTCTGCTTCTTGGCAGAATTGATAATCTGCTGGACGCGGTCAACATTAGAAGCAAACGTAGCTACAATAATACGGCTCTTAGCATTTTCCTCAAAAATCGTGTCAAATGTTTTCCCTACCGTGCGCTCTGACATAGTAAAACCCGGTTTCAAAACATTTGTACTGTCGCACATCAACGCCAGCACTCCTTTTTTCCCCAGCTCGCCAAAACGCGTCAAATCAATCGTATCACCGAATACCGGCGTGTAATCTACCTTAAAATCACCCGTGTGTACGACAACACCCGCCGGCGTATAAATCGCCAGCGCCGCAGAATCTGCAATGCTGTGATTCGTACGGATAAATTCAATTCGGAAATCGCCAAGATTGATATACTGGCCGTATGTTACCACTTTTCTCTTGACGCTGTTTATCAGATTGTGCTCCTTCAATTTATTCTCAATAATCGCCATCGTAAGCTTCGTCGCATAAATCGGTACGTTAATCTGCTGAAGCACATATGGCAGCGAACCAATATGGTCCTCGTGACCGTGGGTAATCACGAAACCTTTTACCTTATCTCTGTTGTCAAGCAAATATGTGATATCTGGAATAACCAAATCCACACCCAGCATATCGTCTTCTGGAAAAGCAAGACCACAGTCAACGACAATAATACTCTGCTCTGTCTCAAAGGCTGTTATATTCATGCCAATCTGTTCCAGTCCGCCTAACGGAACTATCCTTACAAATTCATTCCCCGTTTTTTCTTTTTTCTTCAAAAATTTTACACCTCTCTATTCTATTCTTATATCAATGTCCTCTACCAGTTCTTCAAAATACTTTGCTATAATTTTTAACTCTTTCTCATCTTCTACTGCGTTGTATATTATCATATCATCTTCCGCTTCTTTTTTCAGAATCATAACCTCTGCCGCCTCCTCCTCCGAATCGGCTACAAGAAGATACTCTGCCCCGGCGATGTCTGCTTTTTCCAACACAAAAAAAACCTCCTCGCTGCCATCCTCAGCAGTGAGCATGATTTTACCGTTACTTGACATTTATGTCCTCCTTATGTTCACGAATGGAATCCAGATAACCCTGCAAAATAAGGGAGGCTGCAATCTTGTCTACATACGATTTACGATTCTCACGACGCACGCCGCCCTCTTTTAACACGTCCATTGCGGAAACAGTACTGAGCCGCTCGTCCCACAGCACGACCTCCAGTCCCGTTCTGGCTATCAGTTTTTCCATAAATTCTTCCGTACAATGAACCCGCTCACCCTCAGAATTATTCATATTCTTAGGATAACCGAGTACAATACGTCCTACCTCATTCTCTGCCACAAGTTCCTCAATACGTGCCAGCGTCTGACGCAGTTTATTTTCACTTTTCCTTTTTATTACTTCAACGGGCTGTGCTGTCAATAGCATAGAATCGCTGATTGCCACACCAACAGTCACAGAACCGTAGTCAAGTCCCATTATTTTCAAAATTTCCTCAATCTTTCACTCAATCTTTTAAATTATTCTCAATATAATCTTCCAAAAATACTTCTATGATTTCATCACGCTCTGCTCTCATAATCAGACTCCGCGCCCCCTTATGGCTCGTAATATAGGTAGGATCACCAGACATCAGATATCCGACAATCTGATTGACCGGATTATACCCCTTCTCCGTTAACGCTTCATAAACAGACGCAATAACATCACGCACATCATAGTCTTTATCCACATCCACTTTAAAATACTGTGTATTATTAATCTCCTGCATTTTGTCACGCCCTTTTTACCCTTTTTATTGAATCACTATTAATTGTATTTTAATATATCCGCAACAAATTGGCAACTATTTTTTCTGCCAGTGTAGCGCAAATTATTTTGGAAACATATGCCGAACGGTAACTGTATGGATTTCATTCACATCATAGTGCATCCTTTCCGCCTCCTCTGCCGGTACACCGATACGCACATATCTCTCATTATGCCCAACCAGATAATCTTTACCGTTCCTTTTTATCATTTCCTCAAAGAGAACCCTTTCCTCTTTTCCCATAAAACCAGAATAGTATTTCTCCTGATACTGCTTTGTATCAGCAAGCAGAATTTCACTGCGGGCACGTTTTACCTCCGGCCGCACCTGCCCTTCCATTATTGCAGCCCTTGTCCCGGAGCGGGGCGAATATTGAAACACATGAATATCCGACAGGCAAATCTGCTTTAGATAATTTCTCGTCTTCTCAAATTCTACATCTGTCTCCCTCGGAAATCCAACAATGACATCTGTAGTAAGTGCTGGATTATCAAAATATTTTCGTATCATCTCCATGATTTTTCCGTATTCTACTGTAGTATAATGACGGTTCATCCTTTGCAGCACAGTATCACATCCACTCTGTAACGAAAGATGAAAATGGGGACATACTTTTGGAATTTTCACCAGTTCTTTCAGAAAATCCTCCGTTATAATCCGAGGTTCCAGCGAACTCAGACGGATGCGCTCAATCCCCTCCACCTCTGCAGTTCTTCTGATTACATCCAAAAGCGGTTTTCCCTTTAATTTTACAAAGTTTGTCTCCCTTGAGAAGTCTACACCATACGAAGAGAGATGAATTCCTGTCAGAACAACTTCCTTAAAACCTCTGTTTGCAAGCCTCCGCACATGGGTAATTACATCTTTCACCGGCATGCTCATAAGCGTTCCCCGTCCCCGCACATAGGGAATCATACAATATGTGCAGAATTGATTACAGCCATCCTGAATTTTTATATATGCCCTTGTCCTCTCATGTGGGAAGTCACACTGTTCTTTTTGTCCTGACAGTTTCTCCGGGGCTTCCAAAATCCGTTTTAAATCAAATCTTTCTATAATTTTATCTGCAATGTTCTCCTTTTCTTTATTTGAAAAGGCCGCGTCAATTGCCGCATCCTCTTTTAGTTTATCGCCACCACTCTCTACATAACAACCTACGGCAACAACAATACTGCCCGGATTTTTCTTCTTAGCGCGATGTATCATCTGTCTGGATTTTCTGTCCGCTATATTTGTTACCGTACACGTATTTATCACATATATATCTGCCTTTTCGGCAAACTCCACAACCTCGAACCCTTTAAGGCGAAATTGTTCCATCATCTTTTCGGTTTCGTAAAAATTCACCTTACATCCCAGTGTCAGAAACGCAATCTTCATTAAATCCTCCAATTGTTAAATTATGTATAAGCACTTTGCACAAAAAACTTTCGTTTTTTCTGTTCTCCTCGTAACTTTTTAATATTGACATTATCCCATCTTCATAATAGTATAATACTGAAAGTAAAACAAAAAGCAGAAAAAGAAGGAGGTAGAAACATGAAAACAGTAAGTATTTCATTAAATTCCATCGACAAAGTAAAAGCATTTGTCAACGAAGTAACAAAGTATGATGCTGAATTCGATTTGGTTTCCGGCAGATATGTGATTGATGCAAAATCCATCATGGGTATCTTCAGCCTTGATTTATCCAAACCAATCGACTTAAACATCCACAGTGAAAATAATGTTGATGAAATCCTCGAAAAACTGGATTCTTTCATCGTAAAATAATCACTGCATAAAAAAATATTGGGCTTGTTACTTACATTGGGGCTACGCTGGTTCGCCGGCTAGCTTCTTTTTTGTAAACTGCATATAGCGCTCAGCGTCAAGCTATTCCGGCTTAACCTCTATCACTTCCCTCTCTGCAATCGCCTTTTCCACCATCTCATCTATCTTTTCCATCAGCTTTTTCTCTGAACTTTCCATCTTTTGAATATCCGGTTTTGTTACCGGGTGCTTTGCCACAAAAATAGTGCAGCAATCCTCAAACGGTTGAATCGACGTCTCAAACGTATTGATTTTCTCCGCAATTTCGATAATCTCATTTTTATCAAACGCAATGACCGGACGGAATACAGGCATGGTGCAGACCGCATCTGTCGCCGCCAGACTCTGCATCGTCTGGCTTGCCACCTGACCGACACTTTCCCCGGTTATCAATGAGAGACAGTCTCTCTCCTTCGCTATCGTCTCTGCAATCCGCATCATATAACGGCGCATCAAAATTGTCAACTCATCGTGCGGACATTTATCATAAATATATAACTGAATATCTGTGAAATTTACTACATGCAGCTTAATCTCCCCCGCATACTCAGAAACCAGACGTGCCAAATCCACAACCTTCTGCTTTGCTCTCTCGCTCGTATACGGCGGCGCATGAAAGTATACCGCTTCGATTTGAACACCCCTCTTTGCCATCATATACCCAGCAACCGGACTGTCAATTCCGCCGGACAAAAGAAGCATCGCCCGTCCACTCGTTCCTACCGGCATACCTCCCGGCCCCTTTATACCGGACACATATACATAAGCGCGGTGTCTTATTTCCACATAGACAGAAACCTCCGGGTGATGTACGTCCACCTTCGCATTTGGCATATGATCCAGTATATAAGCACCTGCTTCCACACATATTTCCGGACTCTCCATCGGATATTTTTTATCACTGCGCTTAGCAAAAACTTTAAATGTAAACGGTTTCTCCCCTAATTCTTCTTTCATATGTGCCACCAGCTCGCGGCATACATTAGAAAAGGTCTTGTCCTCCACAAGAACAACCGGACATATGTGGGCAATTCCAAATACATGACTGAGAGCCTCCATCACCTCATCATAATCAAATGATGACTCTGCCTGTACATAAATGCGCCCCTGCTCCTTCTCCACCCGGAACTGTCCCTCACAGCGCATAAGCCGCTCTGAAACACGGTCCCGCAGGGCATTTTCAAATATATATCGGTTTTTCCCCTTAATTCCTATCTCTGCATATTTTATCAAAAAAGCCTGTACCATAATTTCCTCCATTCTGAAGTATCACTCTATGCCCCATTCCAGTAAAACGTACCTTAGTGCCTCGTGTAACGGGCAAGAACCGGCACCAGTTCCTTTAAACAATCAATCGTGTAATCCAGTTCATCCCTCTCTGTAAATATCGAGAAACTAAAACGGAGCGTGGATTCTAACAGTCCCTTATCTACTCCTATCGCCTGAAGTGTTCCGCTAATTCCCGGATGATTCGAGGAACAGGCAGAACCGGAGGACACATAAATCCCCTTCTCCTCCAATGCGTGCAAAAGCACCTCACTTCGCACTCCGGCAAAGCTCACACTTACAATATGAGGAGCCGTCTGCTCCAGCAAGTCCAACTGGCAGGCATTGACAGACGCACCCTCCACCTCGCCGATTCGCTCAAGAAAATGCCGCTTTAACGCATACAAATGTTTTTCATTCTCCTCCTGCCCTTTTATCATCTTTTCCGCCGCCAGACCGAGTCCGGCAATTCCGGGTACATTTTCTGTTCCGGAGCGCATACCGTCCTGCTGTCCGCCACCATGAATAAAAGTGTGGATTTTAACCTTGTCCGCAATATATAAAAATCCGGTTCCCTTTGGCCCGTGAATCTTATGCCCACTGGCAGATAGAAGGTCAATCCCCGCCTTTTTAGGAAAAACTGGAACTTTTCCATATGCCTGTATAGCGTCCACATGGAAAATAATTTCACGGTTGTATTCTTTTATCACCCCAGACAATCCTGCCACGTCAAGGACTGCCCCTACCTCATTATTTACCAGCATGACAGACACTAAAATAGTATCTTCCCGTAAGGCTTCCCGCATTGCCTGCAAGGAAATGTGTCCCTCTCCATCAACTGGCAGGTAAGTTACCTCGTAACCAAGGTTTTCCAAATATAGTAACGGTTCATGTACCGATGAATGTTCAAAGCATGTCGTAATGATATGCTTCCCCCGACGTTTGTTTGCCAGTGCCGTACCAATCAGCGCCATATTATTGCTCTCCGTTCCCCCGGAGGTGAACACGATATTTTTAGGCGCACACTTCAATGTTCTGGCAATCCTCTCCCTTGCCTGCTTTATATACTGCTCCCCGTCAAATCCCTTCTTGTGTAACGAAGACGGGTTTCCATAGTCCTCATACATTACTTTGCTGACCAGCTCGCACACTTCTGAAAAAGGGCGTGTCGTAGCCGCATTATCCAAATAACATTCCACAATTTATTCCTTTCCTCTCGCTTCTATAAGAAACATCAACACCGATAAAATCGTGAGCCCTGCTGTTTCTGTCCGCAAAATCCTCTTTCCCAGTGAGACCGGTACTGCCCCATGCGCAATCGCCATCTCTACCTCACTACGCTCAAAACCACCCTCCGGTCCAATAAAAACAGCAATGCTTTCGCCCTTTGCAGCTCGCTTTATCGTTTCCACCGAGCCTGCCATATCCCCGCATAGCTCATAAGGAATAATAACCGTATCCATCTCCTCCGCATAAGACAGGGCTTGTGAAAAACTCATAACTTCCCTGACTTCCGGAATTTTCCCCCGTCCACTCTGTTTTGCTGCTGACTCCACAATCGTGCGCCACCTGAGCAGCTTCTTTTCTTCTTTTTTATTATCTAATTTTACGATACACCGCTTTGATTCTACCGGAACAATCTCCGCCGCCCCCAACTCAATTGCCTTCTGAATCACAAACTCCATCTTGTCCTTCTTTGGTAAAGACTGGAACAACGTAATCCTTACCGGCAATTCTGTCACAGCAGGCTTTTCCTCCACGATAGACAGCAGTATTTCTTCCACCCCGATATCTACCACTGCACAATAATAATCTATCCCCCTGCCACAAGAAACAACCACTTTCTCCCCCGGCTTCATGCGCAGTACATTTTTTATATGATTGACGTCATCTCCTGTAATAGTAATTTCATTCTCACGAATATTCTCCATAGGCACAAAGAAGCGATACATTCTAATCTACCTTTCACTATTAACGGCACAAATGGAAAACCCATCTGTGCCGTTCACATTTATCTTTTAATTTCTTCCTCTTTAAACGAAATCTGCTTATATCAGAGTACCATAATTCGTATATGCAAATTTACCCTGATTTACTGCCATCTGATTCGCACTCTGGTTATACAGCGTGGATGCCTTCTGGGAAATACGGGAAGCCAATGAACCATAACCAGAAAACAATCCCTTAAAATCAGAGTTCAGTGCTTTATTGAATTTTTCTTCGTCAATTGCAAGCGTGTTGTCTTCTTTAATAGAAACACCAATCTTGTTCAGCATACCTTCTGCCGTATTCATCTGGTCAGTTGCCCACACTGCTGTCTGCAACATACTGTAAGAATTCAACTTCTTGGAAGTAGACAATGTCTCGTTATAATCTGAAACAAATTTCTTTACATCCTTCAGTAAATCCTCGCGGCTGACTGAATCATAATTTGTATTCTGTAATTTCTGAGCGGATTCATATAATTTCTTTGAGGAACTCTTTATGGAAGACAATGTAGTATTACTGTCTGCTGTTCCTGATTTAGAAATGCTCTCCTTATCGCTGTTGTCTGAGTCTGCTGCCTGCGCCTTCTGCGTTGCATAATAGGACTTCAAAGCCTTCTTATACATACCGCTCTTAATCATTGACAAATCGCCAAGCATGGAAGACATAGATGAAATCGAACTACCGCCGGAACTCGTACCGAAGTAGCTGTCCATGAACGAACCGGAGCCAAAGCCTCCAATTCCGAAAAAATTATTACTCATACGTATCACTCCTTTGATATAAATGGTCATCCTTTACCATAGTTTCAGGCATTTACAGCCTTCTATTATTGATATCGGCACTTCCTTGCCAAATATTAACATGATTATTATATAGTATAACATAAATGTTGAAAATTGCAAGTACCTTGTGAGCTTTTCTAAATAAATAATGGCAGTTTACAAGTTCCAGTTCAATTAATCTTCTTCTAAAACCTCAAACAAATTATATTGCACAATTTTAATACAAGTATCACCCTTAAAAACAAATTTCACTACCCAAGGCATCAAATTCCTGATTTTTTCAAAATCAGAGTAGCCAAATGTTTTATCATAGTAGTTAATAATCGTGCTTAATGCCGTTCCGTGACTTCCAACAACAATATTTTTTTCGTTATAAGTTTTTAATACCGTATCCAATGCACTTATATTTCTGCTTTGTACTTCTTTCAATGTTTCACCGTCAGACAATTTGTAATCAAAGTTTTCCCACTGTTTCTAACAAAATGCATTAAAGTCATCTATCCATTCACTATCCACTTTGCGTTCCCGAAAATCTTCTATAATCTGTATCTCTAAATCTGTCAATTCTGCAAAATCAGCAATCGTATCAATGGCTCGTTTAAACGGACTTGATAAAACAACATCAATCTGCTTATCCAGCAAAAATTCTGTGACAAGTTTTCTGTCTTGTAAGCCTCTATTTGAAAGCTCCCTTGACATATCATCATGATTATCATAATTAGGTTCCGCATGCCTGACAAAATATACTGTTGTCATTTTTTCTTCCTTTCTACAAGTGTCGAATATAGTGCCAAAAATTGCTGGATTTACCGCTCCAGCCCCGCCAGCGCATTGGCGACCGCTTCCCGCTCGCTATAATGATGTTTCACGCCATTTATTTCCTGATACTCCTCATGACCTTTTCCGAGCAGGATAATCATATCCCCCTCTTTTGCGTTCTGTACTGCATAATTTACCGCCTCCTGACGGTCGGGAATAACCACGTATTTACCCTTTGTCTTTGCCAGACCGACCCTGATATCCTCGATGATATCATTGACATCCTCCGTCCGGGGGTTATCGCTTGTCACGATTGCAAGTTCTGCCAGATTTCCGACTGCCTCCCCCATCTCGTAACGGCGCAGCTTACTGCGGTTGCCGCCGCAGCCAAATATCGCCACGATACGTCCCGGATTATAGCCGCGCAGTGTCTTTAGTACGCTCTCGGTGCTTACCCCATTGTGGGCAAAGTCGATTAGCACAGAAAAATTTCTGCCTGTCGGGACATTTTCAACACGGCCGCGCACTTCCACATGCTCCAGTGCATGCAGAATAATATCCCTCGGAAGTCCGAGAAGCGCGCCCACACAGGCAGCACACATACCATTATAAATGTTAAAACGTCCCGGCAGTCCGACAATGATATCCCCCTCCAGAAGTCCTTCTGCATGGAACTTCATGGAAAGATTGCCCAATTCATTGACATGCTCTATTTTTGACGCCGTCATGTCGGCGTCCTTTGTGCCAAACGTCTTTATCTCGCAGGTCGCATTTTTCACAATCTCGTCCTTATGTTCATCATCGGCATTGACGATGCCAGTCCGGCACATCTGGAACAGACGGCTCTTACAGTTCAGATACTCGTCAAAATCCTTATGCTCGTTCGGACCGATATGGTCTGGCGATAGATTTGTAAATACGCCGTAGTCAAATGACATCCCTGCCACGCGGTCCATCTTGATTCCCTGCGAGCTGACCTCCATTACCATGTAATCGCAACCCGCCTCGACCATATCCGAAAAATATTTCTGCAAATCGTAGGATTCCGGCGTCGTATGCTCTGTCGGTGTGATTTTACCGTTAATTGCCACTCCGATGGTACCGACGATACCGCAGGTTTTACCGGATTTTTCAATAATATCACGTATCATATAGGTTACGGTAGATTTTCCTTTTGTTCCGGTAATACCTATCGAAATCATCTTTTCTGCCGGATAATCAAAAAATGCCGCTGACATCCTGCTGAGCGCAGCCCGGCCATTCTTTACCTTCACAACTGTAATATCCCTGTCCTTTATCTCAACATCCTTTTCCACGACAAGGACAGAAGCCCCCTTTTCTATTACATCCGGAATAAACTTATGCCCGTCTACCACCGTTCCGTCAATCGCCGCGAACAGCATGCCCGGTTTTATTTTTCGTGAATCATAGGCGATGTCCACTACCTCTGTTTCCAGCGTTCCCTGCACCAGTTCATATTCCGTTTTCTCTAATAGCTTTTTTAAAGTAACTGCCATATTCCTAATCTTCCTCCAATCTGCTCTATAATTATTGTATGACACTACAGTCAAAAAATAATTTTATATTTTTTCAATGCCTTTTCGATTCCATCCTCCATAACCGCCGCCGTCACATAATCCACGACAGGGAAAATATCCGGATTTCCACTTCCCATCGCCACACTAATTCCAGTATAGGACAGCATTGGCAAATCATTTGTGCTGTCGCCTACGCCTATCGTATTTTCTCTGTCAATGCCCAGCTTCCGGCACAAAAACTCGATTCCGGTCGCTTTTGAATACTCTTTCGGCACAATCTCATAAAAGGTAGGATCGCGCAGGATAAAAGAAAAACGGTCCTCATACTTTGCCTTAAATGCGGCCATATCACTGCTGTCATCAAACCACAACGCCATTTTGTCAAACACCAGCTCATCATCATCCCAAAACTTCTGACAATCCGTTGAAAATGTCCCGTTCCCCTCAAAGATTGTCTTTACCACCGGCATCCAGCAGTCCTTTCGGAAGTAAGAATTATGTTTGCTCTCCAAAATACCGTCTATATGATATTTTCTCAAATCTGCTACAATCTCGTTCCGCAAATCAGGCTCTATCACGGCGTGAAGCAGCTCCTCCCCATGATACACAATATGTGTTCCGCAGCCGCCCACAACACCGTCAAAACCAATATCCAGTATGTCTGACGGCCAGATAGCCTGACATCGTCCCGTACATATAAATAAAAGATGTCCGTTCTCCCTCGCCTGATGAAGCGCACGCACCGTGCTCTCCGGTACAATTCCCTGCTCATCATCCAGCAGAGTTCCGTCAATATCAAAGAAAATCATATGCTGTTTCATAGCATCTCCTCCGTATCCATAAGAATCGTAACCGGCCCGTCATTGACAAGGGACACTGCCATATCTGCCCCAAACTCGCCCTTTTCCACAACCGGAATTTCCTTTCTGCACTGCTCCAAAAAATATTCGTATAGCGGTTCAGACTGAGCGGGTGCCATCGCCTGAATAAAATTCGGGCGGTTTCCTTTCTTACAACCAGCATACAACGTAAACTGTGAAATGATGAGCAGACCGCCGTCCACGTCCTTCAGTCCCAGATTCATCTTTTCATTTTCATCCTCAAACACACGGAGCTTACAGAGCTTGTTCGCCAGATAATCTGCTTCTTTCTCTGTATCACCTTCTTTTGCCCCCCACATAACTAAATAACCTTTCCCTATCTGCCCGATTGTCTTTCCCTCTACCGCAACCGATGCCTCACTTACTCTCTGAATTACTAATCGCATTGTTTCCTCCTTATCCGGTTCACGTCTCAACCATCTGTTTCTTCGGCGTCAGCTCTTTCCTCCATACCGTTATTATAAATAAAAATCCTGCTGTCAGCGCCGATACACTGTCTGCCAGCGGCTCCGCCCAGTATATGCCGTCAACTCCAAAAAATTTCGGAAGAACAACCGCGAGCGGAATCAGCAGAATCACCTTTCGCCACAGCGCAATAAACAGTGATATCTTCGCTTTCCCAAGCCCCATAAAGGTACTCTGGCAGGTCATCTGCACGCCAAATACAAGCAGCCCCGCCAAAAAAAGCGGCATCTTTGAGGACGCCAGTTCAAGCAGTTTGGAATCGCTCGTAAAAAGTCCTGCAAACACCCTCGGAAACAGCATGACTATACCGGTAAAAACAAAACTAAATCCCCAAATCGTTGAGAGGGCAATCTGAAATGTCTTCTTGACACGCTCCAGCTTCTGAGCCCCGTAATTATAACTGATAATCGGCTGTGCACCCTGCGAAAATCCCTGCGCCGGTATAACTATCAACTGCATAACGCTCTGCAGAATTGTAAGCGCCCCGACATACATATCGCCGCCATAAAATTTCAGCCCGCGGTTTAATACAATATTTATCAGACTTTCCGTAGACTGCATGACAAACGGAGAAATGCCAAGCGCCACAATACCGCCGATTACGCGCCAGTCCGGCTTTATATTTTTCTTCCGAATCCGGAGCCCGGTGCGTTTTGAAAACAAAAACCAGACAATCCATACCGCACTGACACCCTGCGAAAGTATCGTGGCGACAGCGGCTCCCTTAATTCCCATTCCAAAAAGAAAAATGAAGATGGGATCTAAAATAATATTTAACACAGCGCCAATCAATACCGATATCATCGCGAATCCCGCATACCCCTGACAACTGATAAACATATTCAGTCCCTGATAGCACATAACAAAAACGGTGCCAATCAGGTAAATATTCAGATAATCTTCCGCATACACAATCGTTGCGTCGCTGGCGCCAAATAAATACAAAAGAGGCGTTTTCACAAAATAAAAACCGAATGTGAGTACAACGGAAAATACAATCAACATCATAACACTGTTGCCAAGAACTTTCTCCGCCGCCTCCCTGTCTCCCTTCCCAAGCTGTATGGATGCCCTTGGCGCGCCTCCCATTCCTGCCATCGCACTGAATGCCTGAATGAGTAAAATAATAGGCAGGGATAAACCGAGCCCAGTCAGTGCCTGTGCTCCCACTCCGGCTATATGACCGATATAAATCCGGTCTACCATATTGTATATCACATTGATAAGCTGTGCCACTACCGCCGGCATCGCCAGACTGATAACCAGCCTGCCAAGTGGGGCATTACCCAGCTTTTCATCCTGTTTTGGCTGTTCCATATTTTCATCCCTCCATTTGCACATGATGAAATTTTATATATTTTTCTTTTTTTCCAATATGAAACTTATTATACACCATTTCCATATTTTTGAAAATGTTTTTAATTGCAATCATACTGTATATGATATAAAATATAGGTATCAAATTTTAAGGAGGATGGTATTACTATGACACGTTTTACATTACCAAGAGACTTATACCACGGAAAGGGTGCGCTGGAGGCACTGAAAACATTTGACGGAAAGCGCGCTATCATCTGTGTAGGCGGAGGTTCCATGAAGCGGAACGGATTTCTTGACAAGGCGATGAATTATCTGAAGGAAGCTGGCATGGAGGTTACTCTCTTTGAGGGCATCGAGCCGGATCCTTCGGTTGAGACAGTGATGAAGGGCGCAGCAGTTATGCAGGAATTCCAGCCGGACTGGATTATCGCTATGGGCGGAGGATCTCCGATTGACGCAGCCAAGGCAATGTGGATTAAATATGAGTATCCGGATACTACCTTTGAAGATATGTGCAAAGTCTTTGGACTGCCAAAGCTTCGTACAAAAGCTCACTTCTGTGCGATTTCCTCGACATCCGGAACTGCCACAGAGGTTACTGCCTTTTCTATCATTACTGATTATCAGAAGGGAATCAAATATCCGATTGCGGATTTCGAGATTACACCGGATGTTGCTATCGTGGATCCGGAGCTGGCAGAGACAATGCCACAGAAACTGGTTGCGCATACCGGTATGGACGCTATGACACATTCGATTGAAGCGTACGTTTCTACCGCTAACTGCGATTATACCGATCCGCTGGCACTGCACTCTATCAAGATGATTCAGAATGACTTGGTAGATTCCTACAATGGAGACATGGAAAAACGTCACAGCATGCACAATGCACAATGCCTTGCCGGCATGGCATTTTCCAACGCCCTTCTCGGCATTGTCCACTCTATGGCGCATAAGACAGGAGCAGCTTTTGAGGGCGGCCACATCATCCACGGTGCGGCAAACGCTATGTATCTGCCAAAGGTAATTAAGTTTAACAGTAAGGATGCTACAGCCGCAAAACGCTACGCTGAAATCGCTGATTTTATGAATCTCGGTGGTAATACACAAGAAGAAAAAATTGACCTGCTGATTGCTTATCTGAGGGGAATGAACGACGACCTGAACATCCCTCACAGCATTAACCACTACGGCGCAGACGGACTTCCGGCTGAAACCGGATTTGTTTCCGAGGAAGTATTTTTGAGCAAGCTCTCTGACATTGCGGCAAATGCCCTGTTAGATGCATGTACCGGCTCAAATCCAAGGCAGCCTTCTCAGGAGGAAATGGAAAAGCTGCTGAAATGCTGCTTCTATGATACGGAAGTGGATTTCTAATCTTATAAAAATACAGTAGAACCCAAAAAAAGAAGAAACTGCGGACGGATATTATTTCGTTCCGGTTTCTTCTTTTTTAATTTACGAGGTTAAATATTATTTATGAAGTTTAAATATTATTCATGGGGTTAAATTTTCATTCCCTTTTTCGGAAGGTATTGTACGGCAATACGGTTTTCCGGCTTCACATCACAGAAATAGATAACCGCAAGAAATACCCACTCCAGCGGCTTCATCAGATAATACACGACATCCGCCGCGAACCGTGAGCGTATCCGCTTTGCCACCGGAAATCCATATGTATCATAGAAATGCCTTACATGCTTATGAAAACGCGGCGCCCCCTCCTCTAATATCTGCTCAAATGCGTTGGCAATGCAAAGCTGTCGGTTTACGACAATCCGATGTCCATGCCTCTCGCCCATACGAATCGGCTTTACAATCTTCTCATGTCCCCCCGCCGCTACCGTACAGAGATAATGCTCGTCCATCATCACATTCGGCGGCGATATCCTCTGGGACAACGTCCAGTCGCTCGTCTCCGTCCACGCCTTAATAAAGCTGTCCGGCTGCTGCCCAAACAGCGCCAGTATGGCAATACCGATACCAAGCAACGGCCACATAATTAGAAAGGCGGCAAACGGCCAGTACGCTGCCTTTAGCAGCTTTTGGTTTATAAAGGCAATAAAATGTCCTTTTTCTGAATAATCCTTTTCAATATTTTCTTCTTCCCATTCCCATATCTTTTGCCGTATTGTTTTCGTCGCGATAATAATACAGTTAAAGGGGAACAGGCAGAGAATCCAGTCCTGCATACTAAAGAGCTGCACAATCCAGAGCACACATTCTACAATTCCCAGATACATGGCAGCCATTGCCGTGACAATCACAAGCGGCGCCATCCTGCTTAACTTCACGAAGGATAGAACAAGATATCCAAACATACCGCAGACAGCAAAGACAATGACGGTAAGAAGCGCTCCTCTCCATATTGGCGTATGTTTCTGCTCATTCGTAAGCACTGCTGTCCAGTCCGAAAATGTATACCGGTCATCCATAACGCCTGCATATAATGCACTATATAACACTCCCAGAATAATCGTAATAATCTCCACCCATTTTAATCTTTTCCGGTTCTTCTCACTCTTAGGCAAAAATATCAAAGAACCGGTATTCGCTACTGTCAGCAGTATAGGAAGAACCAAAAAAATACCACCTAAAATAACCAATATTAAATTTTCCTGCATTGTGCTTCTCCTTTCTTACTATACCTATTGTAACTTATTTTCCAAATCTTTGTAAAGAACTGGTGAATTTGTATTTACTGAATCAATCCAATGCGGCTTTCGTGCAAAACCGATATGATATACAATGTACTGCATTACTACCTGATGCTCGCCAAGGTTGAGCAGATAAAAATTTTTTTCCTGTCCGACTATTTTGCCCTTTGGACTCTCTTTCAGACAGCGGTTCAAAAGCGCCATCTGTCTCTCATACTTTTTTTCATCCGGTGCGGTTTCCGGGTTGTCGTTTCCCACGACAACCCTTTTGATATAACCGACATCCGTTAAAGAAAACGTCTCCGTCATACCTCATTTCCTTTCCACTACTTTGCACATTTATCGTACCGATCCAGATGATGGGTTTCAATTACTGATATTAGATTCTTTGTATAATTCAGGCTTGTCGCCCATCCATCCTCCTTGATAAGCAAACATGCCTTTTTGTAGTCCTTTACACCTTTCAGATTTTTGTACCTGCTATACTGCAAAAAATCATAATATCCCTTAATTCCCTCGCTCATCGTCTTATATGCGCGGAACTTTGCTTCCACTGTGTAGCGTTTTCCATCCGGTCTCTGTTCTCCAGTTTTGTATGTCTTATAGGCGCATCCACATCCCTGCACCCATTTCATGCCGAAATAATTATGGCACTCAACCGCCAGTTTGCTTTTTCCCCACCGGCTTTCTAAAATCGCCTGTGCAATGGTAAGTGAAGGTAGAATCTTATACTGGCTGTAATATTTTACAGCAGCTTGTCCTACCTTTTCTATAAATTCCTGATTTGTCATAACTTTTTCCTCCTGCTCTTTATTTTTCAGCCTGCCAGCTGGATTTCATTTCTTCTTCTGTCTCATAGGTCAGTTTATCCGATGGGATAAAGAAACTTTTATAACCTTGGTATTGATATGACCACCCAAAAATACCCTTATAGAAGTCATTTTCTAAAAATAATATGCCATACATGATACAGGCATAGATTGTCGGTCCTGTCAAATCAATCGTGCATTTAACTGCCGGCACAATCCCTGTCGCATAATAAGTACAGACTCGCCTCAGCATTTCCTGCAGCTCTCTATTGGTTATTTCTCTTACTGCATCTGCACGTACATCAATTACATTATTCAAAGACCTCCCAAGAAATGGCGGTTTTTCAAAATATTTATCCATTATGCCATAATTTTGCTTAATCAGGGCAAGCAGCATATCCACCGCCATGCTGTTCCGGCAGCATGCCAGCATCTGGTTTATTACACTTTTATTTCTATAAAATATCCGAAAGCCCATCGGGTTACATTGTATATCTCCCAGCGGCGCCATTAACGTCACCAAAGCTTTTCCGGCAACAATATCCCGTATCTCTGCTTTTCTGCCATAGCTTTCTAAAAATTCGGTGCTATAGCCGGGAATCTCCCCTGTAGCTTCCATAATTGCCTGTAAAAACAATCTCTGCCTTGTACTTTCTTCCACCTCTCTAAATCCTGTCATCAAACTCGGCTCGATTTCCGGCAGCATATCCGTATCTAGATATACACCGCCAAATCTTTTTAATACAAACAGCCTTACCATATCGGAAAGAGCCGCAAAGTTCTGCGTCTGAATTGCTTCCAGCATATAGATACGATACATTTCTTCATCCGGCGCCAGCTCTCCATGTATATCCAGCAGGTTGATGTTGGAAGAAGAAATATCTTCCTCCCATACCGGTTCTGTGCCAAAATCTTCTTCCTTGCCCAAACTAACAGAGAAAGCTTTCATAGTCTCGGACATTTTTTGAAATTCCGGATTGTGCTTCAAAACATAATCTGTAAAGTCCTGACGAATACGAAATACTGCATCTGCCCAAACTTTGCGGTCGGTCTTTCGCAGCTCATCTCCTCCTACCGTCGTCTTCAATAAATCCGATAACTTTTTCAGCCCAAGCAGATTCGAATCGTACCATATGGTAATCACATAGTCCGGATTGATTTTTGCCCAGACCTTGATATACTGCATCACAACCTGTGGTATCGGGCCTCCTATCCACACAAAATGTATCAGCTTAGGCACCGTCTGCTGATTTTCTGCCATCTGACTGCTAACATAGTTCTGCAGATTTTCCAATAGTATTGCCGGCCACTTCTTCCTTTTTCCTTTGCCTGACTCCATATAACTTCTGACCTGCATTGCCAGTGTTACGATTCTCTTATATTTCTCCACCGATTCTGCCGTCTGATTGCAGCATCGCAACCCAAGTATAATATCCGAAGCCTCATCGCTGGGAGCAAAAAGACTTTCTTTCTTTACCATAGCTTCTAATTGTTCCGCTGTCATTAAATCCATATTTCTTCCTCCATCTGCACACGCCTTTATTGTGCATAAGAAGTTTGGGCGTGTGCGCACAAACTTCCCGAGTGAAAATTTATTTTTCACTCTCCCTTCCTTTCTATCTCCTGCGCGCGGTTTTCGTTACTTTTGGTTTCCTACATTAGTTTAAGTCTGCGATTCTGTCTCCGATGAATCATCTCCCGATGAACTATCTCCCGATGAATTATTTCCCGAAGTATTGGTTCCCGGCTTTTCATCTTTCTGTACCACCGTCGGTGTACATGCTGTAGCCAGCACATCCATCATCCTCGCAAGTCCCTCCGGCTCCTTCGCCTGTGCGGCGTGGACCTCTACGTGGTATTTAGCAGAGTTATCACTGCTTCTTGTGTTGCTCTCCTGACTAGAAACGGAACCCTTGATTTTTACATCCATATGGAATGGTCCCACTGCCAGACCAGCCTCAGCATCAATCTGACCTTCCTTCGCCGATTTTGATTCGGACGACACAGCCGATTTTACTTCCATATCGAATTTCACATCGACATTATCTACCTGAAGAGCTGGAATATTGATAATCGACAGAAGCGGAACATTCATCTCCACTTCCTCTGTTTTCGGAGCGCCACTTTTCTCATCAACAGTTGTTCTTGTAAATGAAAATTTCGTTGTACGAATCGTCTTCTTTTTGGTAGTACTATCCGTCTCCATTCCGACATTTTCAATAAAGTTTGCTGTTGCCGAAGCCAGCATTGTCTGCGCATCGCAGGCTGCTTTCAGCGGACCACCAATCAATGATGACATATCCAGACCGCTGAACTGGTCACCCATTTTTACTAAATCATCAGCCATATTATTTCTCCTTTCTATTCCCGACGTCCCTATCTGTACGCCATCTATGCCCTATTACGGCATAATGCGAATCATGGAATCGCGGATTCTCATTACTCCTTCCGGCGGCTCCCCTGATTCGAATTTTAAGTGAATATCCGCAAAACCATTCTTTTCCCGTTTCGAGGCATGGGGAACATAGCCAACGTACTCGTCCTTTGACGGTCTTCTTCTGCTCTTTACGCTGCTGGTGTCCTCATACAGCATATCCATGTCACTCTGGCTTCTGCTTTTCAGACTTACTTTTCCTGCCAGCTTAACTTTAAAATCTACTGTAATTTCTTTCAATTTCAGCGATGTAATGGGCACCATGCAGATTTTCGGAATCTCAACCTCCGTAAAAACCAACTGTCCACTTTCTCCGCGCGCAGGATATTGCATTTTTACGCACACCGGTTTATTTTCGCTGTCGAAATACTGCTCCAGTAACCCCGTATGTTGTTGCTGTGAAAGCTGGTTTACTTTCATAAAAGAACTTTGAATCGCCTGCAATAAATCATCAAAACTTTCTGTCTTTGCCATGTCTTCCTCACTTTCCAACCTCTGCCGGTCACACACCGGGCGAACGGTTATTTTATAATTTTCGGTGTATTCACCCTGTTACTCTTTCGATAATACTATATTATGTTAAGTGACCTAACTGACAAAACGAACCAATTTTCGACAATTCGAAAATTAGTATTCAAAAGCACAAAAAAATCTGTCTTAAAAAAACAGATTTTTTTGTGCTTTTCTGTTGACAAACCTGACATAATATAGTATTTTGTCAAGTTTTATAAGGGAAGTTCTTTAATACGTCCCAGCTTTTCCTCCCGTGTCGTTGTCAGATAAATTCTTGTTATATCCAGCCCGGAATGTCCCAGAATGTCTGCAAGTTCCGAAATATTTCCATACTTTTCCATATAGGTCTTTGCAAATAGATGCCGAAAACTGTGGGGATGAACTTTTTTCCTCGGAATCCCTGTATCTCCCGCCATTTTTTGCAGCATTTGCCAGACAGCGCTCCGGCTAATCGGCGTTTTTTTGTTCCCAAGAAAAATGCTGCCGGATTCAATTTTCATTTTTGCACAATATTCCTTTAGCTCCTCTGTGATATCGCTGGTCAAATAAACAGAACGGTATTTACCCTTCCCATATATTATCATGCTATCGTTCTCTAACGACTCTACCGTTATGTAGCGAAGCTCGCTGATACGGATTCCGGTTTTCCCTAAAACACGTATCAACAGATAATATTTCTCGTTTCCCTTTTCTTTTGTATAGTCAATCAGTCTTTTGTACTCCTCAAAAGATATCACATTCTCCAGATTCCAGTTATTCTGCAGCCGCTTTGTCTTTACACAATAATCCCCACGGTTCATCCACTTCAGATAGCGGTTAATCGCAACGGTATATCCGTTCACTGTAGATATCTTATGATTTTCTCTTATATCTGTAACAAATTGCTGCACCTGCTTTTTTTTTGGTTTTCCGGTTCTGAAATACTGCTCCAGACACATCGCCTCTCTGTAGTACATCTCCACTGTCTGCGGGCTGAGTGATTGCGACTTCAGATATTCCCGGTACTTACGCAGCCTCCTTTTCTGTACCATCCTACACTCCTTTCCTGTTATTTTATCATTACAGATAACCCTATTATTGTACCGCAAGAACTTACATACTCATAAGAAAGATTTATATTTTTCCTGTTTTTTCGACACAATTCCTGTTTGGCGAGAAATTATCACTAAAACCAAACCGGATATCTTTTTTATGCGTCATTATTTTTGTCAATACACATAATTTCTTAATTCTTTTCATATTATATAAAAAAATGCCGGAAGTCTGTTATGAATATAGAAATAGAACGGGAAAAACTTATTCTGTTTACAAAGGTCGGAGCAATCGTCCTGACCTCTATCGCGCTGTTGTCTGCCAGCCTGCTTGTCTATCCTCAGACAGCAGAAACACTGAATGGCTCTGTTATGAGCGAAAAGGAACTGCCAATATACTGTGTGCAGCAGGAAAAACCTCTTGTTTCGCTTTCCTTTGATGCCGCTTGGGGAAATCAGGACACTGCTAAAATTTTAGGAATTTTAAAGAAACACAATGTCAAAGTTACATTTTTCATGACAGGTGGGTGGATTGAAAAATATCCAGATGATGTGAAAGCCATTGCCGCCGATGGGCATGATTTGGGCAACCACAGCGAAAACCATAAACATATGTCGGAGCTTTCTGCGGAACAATGCAAGGAAGAATTGATGAAACCGCACGAAAAGGTTAAGAAACTGACCGGAAAGGATATGATTCTGTTCCGCCCTCCCTATGGAGATTATAACGATAACCTAATCCGGACAACTCGAGAATGTAAGTATTATCCTATTCAGTGGAATGTGGACTCCCTTGACTGGAAGGACTATGACGCACCCACGATTATCCGCCGAGTAACGGAGCACAAAAATCTCAGTAACGGCTCTATCATCCTATGCCATAACGGCGCCAAACACACCGCCGAGGCATTGGAGGAGCTGATAATAACGCTCAAAAAAAAGGGATATTCGCTCGTGCCGATTTCACAGCTTATTATAAAGGAAAATTATACGATAAACACAGAGGGACGCCAGTGTCCGGGCTGAAAGGATGCGTGGTTGGGGTTTGATTTGTTTCTAAGTTAAAAAGGGGAAGTATCCAAGTGTCTTTCTATGAATACTTCCTTTTCTCTTGTAAAATTAATTTTGTTTTTGGAGCATTTCAATTTGAAGGAGCTGATTACAACATCCTTTTCATATACCCGCAGGTAAACGGAAAGAAATCATATTTTTCTGTCCTAATATGCTCTGCCCCATGCGCTTCATACCATCGCCGCAATTTCACATTTTCCTCCACAATCCCAATATTCACTTGCGAGCACCCCATCTTTTCTGCCTCATAAAAAGCATGCTCTAAAAGCTGCTCTCCAATCTTCTTATGCCTGTATTCCTCTAATACACATAAATTATTCAGTTCACATTCTTTTTCCGAAAGTTCCAATAAAGAATAATATCCTACTATCCTGT
Organism: Lachnoclostridium sp. UBA3262; assembly: GCA_002362575.1. Lineage (GTDB taxonomy): Bacteria > Bacillota > Clostridia > Lachnospirales > Lachnospiraceae > Eubacterium_F. The sequence continues at coordinate 27,309 of DEUM01000039.1, forward strand.
CATCCGTAAAATAAACAAACATCAATCTCTGTTCCTGTTCGAGTTGCCAAATAAGGCGCTCCTCTGTTGTCGCAAATGCGGTAAACCTTGGTGCATTTTCTATCGTAAATCCAAACTCATCTGCCACTGTCATAAAACTTTTTCTTATGACTTCCACACAGTTTGGTATCTCATTTTTCCTAATTTTTCGTATCATATGTTAATCCTCGCATAACTTTCACGAATCAAAAATCTTAGTAATATCTTGATACCGATTTACCACTCTATAAATTTCCACAAATTCGTTTCCCACCTTGTAAAGGATAATATAATCATTCCAGACAACATATTTGTATTTTGTGCGAAAATGCACACGTTTAGAAAGTTCTGCTCCCATCCCCGGAAACAGCTGCACATTTTCAAATTTTACATAAATCTCATTTATAATTTCATCTGCTTTCTCTCGATTATCTTCTGCAATAAAATTGCGTATCCCTTTTAAATCAGAAACGACTAGAGGGTTAATCCTAAGTTTCATCATAAGCTATTCCTCCATAGCTGCTTTGAGTTCTTCCAGACTAAGCCATCCTTCTTCATTTTTTACCGCTTCTTCTGCTTCCTGCAATTTTATCAAAAGTTTCTTCTCGGCTCGTTCCCTTTCATAGTCTTCAATATCAAGTACAACAAATCTTCCTCTGCCATTTTTGGTAAGAAAAACTGGTTCACCTACCTGACAATTTTTTAATACTTCATTGTAATTTCTTAAATCCGATACTGGTAAAATATTAGGCATATAAATTCTCCCTTCTACTACTTTTCTTATCTATTATTATACAATAAATGCTGTAAAATTCAACGTAAATTTTTACAGCATTTCATTTTGTATACATTTTAAAATAGCATTGAAAGAGATACTGCCTGCTTTTTACCTACTTCTTTATCGGTATCCACAGTTCACAAAACACACCATTATTACTTTCATCAAAATACACCTCATAATCGGATTCAATGCAGCTCTCATATTCACTTTGCGAAAGGAACTCTTTATAAAACATCTCCCACGCTTCTGAGATACATTCCCCACTATCGCCGATGCAGCTAAATACTACATAGGTGCATGGCTCTGTCTCCCAATACCGATATTCCTTCGTCATCAAAAAGGTGTTCTCAGCACTCGTTACCTCATTATCCAGCCGCACACCTACTCCATATTCAAAGTACGTTTCATTTTCCTTTAAGGGCGCACACAATCCATATAGTTTACCGTCCTCCTCTGAGCGCAATGCCTTCATTGGTTCTATTAAATTCCTTGCGTAACATTCACCCCAAAAATCAGAAATATCATGATTATTTTCTTCCTCAATGATTTCGGTCGGAAATGCCCGGACAATTACCAAAAATCTTTGCCTTCCTTTTTCTTCAATTCTATAGTCAAGCCTTTTGCCTCCCTCAAGAGACACCCTTATTACTAAAGGATTAAACAAAACTAACTGCGTTCCGGCGGTCTTTGCCTGCTTGGGCGACACGCCGTGAAACCGCGTAAATGCCTTTGTGAAACCATCATGTGATTCAAATCCATATTTTATGGCGATATCTATAATCTTTTTGTCTGTTGCGACGAGTTCCTGCCCTGCCATAGAAAGCCTTCGATTCCTGATATAAGTATTTAACGTCATTCCTGACATAAAGCTAAACGCCCTATGAAACTCATAGGGCGATATATTCAGTTGCTTCGCAACATCATCAAAATGTATATCATCCAATATATGTTCTTCTACATAATCTATCGCCTTTTGCAACGTCTCAATCCATTGCACCCTTATTCTGCCTCCTTCACATATATCACTGCCGTTTTCTATCAGCTATTTCCCCAAGCTCTGATTCATATTCAATACAGTCCGCAATGTAAGAATTGCCTCTTTTATATCAAGGCAGGATGCCTGATTATCTTCTATACATTGCAGCACATGCCTAATAGCAGCTTCATAACAGTCTATTTGCTGTAAAGAAATTTCTTCTCTTTTATCATCGCAAAACAGCTCCAGCTTTGTATTAACAGAATTATCGGAATATCCATCCTCATAATAGCGAACCACACCACGTTCAAAAATCGCTTCATATCCGACTGCAAACGGATAAGCCTGCGGCATTGCCGAAGCACCTCTGACCAAAGCACTACAACCTTTGTATTTCAAATATGCTTCCACAATAGATTGCTGTTCTCTCACATCTATATTACTTGCAAAAATGCTGTCCGGTTCACCAAGCAGCCGGGTAACAAAATCTATATCATGTATCATCAGATTTAGCCCGATATGCTCACTGTCTAAATTTCCCCACCAGGGCGGAGTCTCTCTTTTTACCTGTAATTCTTTCAATTCCCCTAGTTTGTTATCTCTTACGATATGATAGAGATATTCATAAGGATATTCAAAACGCAAAAACAAGTCTACAAACACACGTTTGCCATACTGCTCTGCTGTTTTTAAAATAGCTTCCGCATCTTCCAAAGTTTCTGTCACCGGCGTTTCTATATAAACATTTTTCCCGGATTGAAGCACCTTTACCGCTATCTCTTTATGTAGATGATTGGGAAGACAAATATCAACCAGCTCAACCTGGTCGTCATTCCAAATCTCAGCCATGTCATTCGTAATCCGGGCATGAAATTTTTCCTGTAACTCTTTTAATTTTCCCTCGTTTCTTCCCCATACAACTATTTCGTCTACTGCTTCCATCTTAGCATATAATTCTACATGATATGCTCCAAAGCCTGTTCCCAAAACTGCGACCTTCATATCGTACACCAGCCTTTCCTAAATAATGTGTTCTTTTAAAAATGCTCTTAGATTTTAACATTTTTTAAGAACACTTTCTCGACATGGCTTGCGCAGTTTTGTCAAGTTCAGAATATCCATCTTCACACTCATACAACAGCAGCTTCAATCAAACTCTTTGTTTTGTCTCATACTTTTCATCATTTTACGAACTATCTTGCTAAAATATTTCTTCTTGCTTTTCTTGCAGGTCAACTCCATAGAAATGTGTCCTCCATTCAAAAAATAGGTGTAGCAAAATGTGATTTTCTTTCCCTTTTTACTCTCATAATATAGAGACCTCTTGCTTGCCTTAACCGCAGTCATTTTGATCCCACAATTTTTCTGATATTTCCTCATTGCTTTCCCATTTCCGTACACTACATTATATCCGCCCCACATAAGAAGTTTTGCTTTTTTTCCTGCCATAGTAATGCCGTCCCCATTTTGCGGCAAAGGTTTGCTGCGCTTAAAAAAACTTGGATATTTTATACTGTAGCCAAATCTAGCGTTCCCATAAAGATTATAGCTGGCTGCGGACGCAGTATCACATGGCATTGCAATAAGCAATACAAAAAACAGTATCACTGTCAACTTTTTTGAAATCCTTGTCATTATCATAACTATCATCTCCTTACTCTCAAATTCTATCAGGCAGCCCTTCGCTTCTAACAACCATACAATCCCATTTTCAGTATCTGATAAAACATTTTCTCTATTGTTTTCTCTAATTCACCGACAGCCGCCTGCAACAATAATCTGCCATTCTTGACTTTCCAAAACTGGATGTGCCAATTATAATTCCATCCTGAACCATGACTAGATTCTTTCTATCTGCACAAAAAATCACTAAATTCCTTCAGTTCTTTTTTCTTTTCTTCTGAAAGACAATTATACTCAGTATTGCAGATTGCACCCTCTAAAGTATATAAATGTACCAGACAAACATTGGGATATTCCTGTTTTAACTGCAAAAACGCCTGCTTAGCGCCTATCTGGGCAAGCTTCTCTGCCGATGTAATTCCAACCGACATCAGTTTTTTTGACATTTCCTTACCTATATTCATCATTTCTGTTAATTCTGACATAATTTCCCCTCTCCCGTCTTGCAGTTTCTTTTTGTCTCTCACTACTCCTTATATCCACTGAATAAACGCCGTCTTATCCTCGCTGTTATAACCCGCTTTCCGATAAAAATTCAAGGTACTTTCTCTCTTTGAGCCGGTCAGCAGCATCAATTTATAACAATTCTCTTTTAACGCTATTTCCTTGGCATAATCTAAACATGACGTCGCCAATCCCCGACAACGGTATTTTTCATCCGTTACAACATTCTCCACAAAGGCATACGGCTGTTGATTATGCGTTAAATTCGGAATAATCACACAGACGCAGGAGGAAACAATTTTCCCATCCTCCTCTGCCACAATGATATGGTGGTCTTTATCATTCAAAATCCGTTCCCACACTGCCAGCAAATCTTCTGTTTTTTCTGGCATAGGATTATCATGTAGCTGCATATATAATGTCATTAAGCCATTGTAGTCTTTTTCTGTAATCTCCCGAATCATAATTCCACCACCTGACATAGATATTATCTTCACTTCAAGTGTACCATACCTAATACAATGCCACAAGTGACTCTTTTCCCTTTTTGTATATTAAAATGGTTTAAATTTTTATATTCAAATACTTCTTTATATGATAGAATTGAAACAATCGCTAATACAAACTCAGTAAATATATTTGTTTTGATAAGAGGGTACTATATGGAATACAAAGAAAATATTTTATCATACGAGAATTATTATAGGCTAAGAGAAAGTGTAGGCTGGGCGAATTATTCAAAGACGCAAGCCCAAGCTGCTCTTGACAATAGCCTATACACCATAACTGCAACGGAAGGCAGTAAAACGGTCGCTATGGGAAGATTAATCGGTGACGGACAGTATTTTACTATTGTGGATGTAGTTGTACATCCCGATTTTCAGCGTCAAAAAATAGGAACAACGATTCTTAATATGCTGTTAAAATATGTAGATGACCATACCCCCGCGGGGGGCAGGTCAAGTATTCAGCTTATTTCCGAAAAAGAAAAAGAATCATTCTACGAAACGCTAGGATTTAAGAAAATCCCACATGAGTTTTGCGGCAGTGGAATGAGAAAAGTGATTTATAAATGAAATGCAACATCTAATATTTCAAATTTCTCTAAACTCCTCCGGCAAATCAAGTTCTTCCAGAACATCAAGCATCGGTTCCTGATCAATATCAAAATGAACACGTCGGGCACCAGAGGACCTGGGGGCTTCGAGACCTGCTCTTGCATGATAAAAATTCCACACTAGCCCATTTTCATCCTCCAAGAAAGAATTGTGGCCCGGTCCGTATTCCCCATGACATGACCGAGAGGAAAGCAGAGGATAATTGTTTTTTCTCCAGCTCTGAGGTTTTAACGGATCAGCCCCCTCTTTTAGTCCCAGCAAACCAACCGTATATGTAGCATCAACTGCAGCAGCAGAGTAAGTGACCATTAGTTTACCTCCCCGCTTAAGGGCAAATGGCCCTTCCACTACAAATGTGTGATTATTTTCCCAGCCGTATTCCGGCTTAGCAATACACACAGGATTTGATAACAGCTTCCATGGCTCATCACTGTTGATTTCAGCAAGATACAACCATGCACCTTGATCTACCGGAAGAAACTGTCTCTGTGACCACATAGCATACACCTTTTCCTCATTTTGAAAAGTAGTCATATCCAATGAAATCACTTTACCGGCCTCGCACAGTGGCGTCCCATCCTTCTTTACAACCAATTTCGGTTTGGACCAGTCGGATGCCCTCATAGGATTTCCGCCCTTCTTGAGCTGCATAACCCTCGACTCCTCAAAAAAGAACTCTCCTTCCGTTGCTGCATGAAATATATACAATCTTCCATTAATCTCATGAAATTCCGGTGCCCACAATAACCCATTAATATCCGGATACATTGTCGTATCTAGCAAAAGTTCTTCCTCAGCTCCCACAATTCCTCCAAGATTATCCGCACAACGAATCCAAAGACTTTTATTATCATCAAAATCATTTGTTGCAATAAAATAATATTTTCCACGCCAGTATATACAACATGGATCTGCCCTATATTCGGCAATCGGAAATGAGAAATGCTCCTGATGTACCTTTCCCCTTAATAAATTGCTATTCGGTTTCTCTCCTCTCCCTGTTTCCCAATCAATTCGCCGTTCCACCTTAGTCCCATCACTGTAATATCCAATTGCACGAATCTGCTTTAACTCCACCTCGTTAAACGCCGTTTTCGTATCACTCCGTTGCATGTCAACACATTTTGGCGTAAGCAATTTATGAATAAGATACTGTCCTTTCTCCTTCGAAATTTGAATCACATTTCCCGGCTTCACACCCTCTATTTCTTTTATTGTCCCCGATAATCTGTCGGTAAAGTCTAATTGTTGTAAAATGGGTTGTTTTCTAGTCTCAACATCTGTTAGCTCTTTTGCCGCAAAGAGATTTTTGCTGTTTCCTTTCATCCATGTTCCGTCCTCTCTTTCCCACTCCAACAAATATGTCTCCATTTCTTTTTGAAAGCAACAGCGAACCTGTCTGATATGTCCTGCCTCTTGCAGTCTTAAAAGCCCCATCTCCCGAAAATGAACCAAATCGTCACTCTCCCACAATAGCACACTCCCCTCACTCTCTAGATCTGGTTCTCCTTCTGCTTCCGTCCTCACTGCTGCCACTCCAAACCTGCCATCTCCTGTCAGAAACAACCATGGCTTTTTCAAGCTTTTAGCCTTCATAGTTCCATCTCCATAATGTACCGCCTTTGCAAAAAGTACACCTTCATTATGATGGAATGGAATAAAATTCTCTCCCTCATCCCGATAAGCCAGATGCATACTGTACGCCAGCTTAGGCGCATAAATAATATCCTCTTTCGGCTTTCTTGTATAACAAAGAATATCCATGAATCCTTCCTCCTTTTGCTTCTTATCATCTATCCACTAAACTATACTTAGCCTTTCCTAAACATCACAATCTGGCTTAAATACGGTAACTATCCAAATCATGATTCATCGATGAAATTGCAGAAACCGTCTGCTCTGTCGCCGTACCAATATCTTGCATATCTGCGTCCATGGAAGATAACATCCCAGACAAATGTGCAAGCATTTGATCTGCCAATTTGTTTAATCCCTGAATCGCCTCCACCACATCGCCACTCATCTTCTGAATTTTATTTGCCGCTTCATTCGTACTTCCTGCCAGTGTTCCAATTTCAGACGCTACAACAGAAAAACCTTTCCCAGCCTCTCCTGCTCTGGTCGCCTCAATCGAAGCATTCAACGCTAACAGATTTGTCTGCCCTGATATCTCCAAAATCGTATCGGAAAGCTCTTGGATTGTAAGCACCGCCTCTGCTTTCTCTTTTTCTTTTATCAGATTTTGTGACATCATTTCCGCGCTCTCTGAAATCCTGGCAGAAGAATTTCCTGCCGTATCACTAAGCTCAACAGAAGAACGATTAATCTCCCTAAGGTCGTCCGTATTTTTTGAAACAATACCAACGATACTCCCAATATCCTTGTATACAAAATCCAACTGCTCGCCGGCGGTTCCGATTGACTCCGTTATCTCCTCTGTGGAGGCGACCATGGATTTCATCGCGTTATTAATATTACTGATTTTTGAAACAGAACCAGATACATGTGTATTAATATCTTCCATCTTCTGCCCAATATTATCCGTCCCGCTCTTTACCTCCCGGATTGTCTTTGCCGTCTTTTGCAATAGACAATTCAAGCTGTTACCGATTACTTCCAGTTCATCACCAGATACTATATCAAGCTCCTTTGTCAAATCGCCGTCATCCGATGCGACCTCCTGTATTTTATCGTTTACTTTTACGAAATTTCTTTTCATCCTGATTGACACCAAAAGTGCCAGCAATACAGCAAATAAAATACCTCCGGCTACTGCGACCAGAATATTCCGAATCAGGCTGTTATGCGAAGTCTGTATGGAGGAGGCCTCATAATCCACTGCCACAATCCCAAGCACCGTCACGTCACGCATTATCGGTGCATATCCACTATAAAAAGTCCCCCACTCATCCGTAAACGGTTCTCCCGTTACCGATACCTCTCCTTTCATCGCATCAAGCATCGCATCCTGCGCCTCATAATACTCGGCATACTCTCAGGGATCATCCGGATCCGTATCAACTACAAATTGAAACTCCTTCTCATTCTTAGGCATAAGGGTATAGACATAAGTAACGGAATCTCCCTTGAGAAAAAAATCCAGAGAACCTTTTACATGTGATAATGAACCTTCATCTCCCTCCATCGCTTTCGCAAAAACTTCCCCATCTACATTTTCAGCAGCAATCATTGCTATTTCCATAACATTATCCATCGTCTTTTTTTTCTGGAAATTTCCCATCGTAAGATATGACACGCTTGCCACGATAAGTGCTACAATAAGAGACGCTCCCAAAATAAAGAGAAAAAGCTGTGTAGAAATACTGATTTTTCTAGTCTTCATATGCTGTAATTACTCCTTCCTTTTTCACTCGGCATTATCGCCAGGCAAACGCATTATCTTTACTTCCGTTTCCATGTTACAGTAATATTTCTGATATTATAACATAAAAGTTCATCCCAAGTCCATTTTGAGGGTACAATTTGCACTTTTTTCAGTACAATTTGTATTTTTTCAATCAAAATAGTGCGAATAGGCGGGGGTACCGAAACTCCCAACATTCATAGTATTATACCATATTTTTTATAATGTGTGTTGTGCTAATTTTGTCACAAACCCTGTTAATTTCGTATCGAAACGGTTTGTTACTGTTCTGAACCGCTCATTTTTATTTATGGCTTATGACGCAAAAAAGCAAAGTACACAAGGACACCCTTGACATCCTGAGCTACGGCTTATATACTATTTCTTATAAGTGGCTGTAACCACCGCCGTCCCTTTTTCTTCGCTTTCAGGGTAACGGTATTTCCCTTTTTCTTTGCAATGGAAACAACGGATTTTTTACTGTTTTTCCATTTCACTTTTGCCTTGCCGGGCGCGCCTTTTAATTTCAGCTTATATGTCTGCCCTATGGTGATTATCTTTTTCTTTGCTGCCAGTTTTGGCTTTGTTTTCACCTCTGCTGCCTTGCCGGGTATCAGCAGAAGCAGCGCCAGAGCAAAGAGAATGACGGTTCTGCTTTTTCTCCTCATAATAATCTGGCCTCCTTAAAAATCATCTGTATTATTATAAAAATAGCATGCTTATCTTTATCTAATAAAATTATACAGCGCTTTTTTGCAGAAGTCAGCCTGTTAAATGAAAAAGGTATGGTTCAATTTCTATTCCCATACTTTTACCATTAAATTTCCTATTAACTTTAATTAAATAGACTAACTTTCTGATTCTGCATTATTATCATAAATATTTTAGACATTCTCATCTGGAAATTCTCTTAATAAGTCAGTTAACTGACGATTCATAATACTAATCAGCCATTCATCATTCTCTATTGACTTTTTTGATTTCGCAATAGCTTCTTCTCGTTCCTCTTGAGGCATAAATCTTAAATACCCTGGATTATTTAATTTTTCTATCTGACTTTTATTGATTTCTATCATCTTCTGATAATTCTCTATATCTCTCTTAAGATAAGGTATCTGTGCCGCCCCCTTTATTTCTTCTACTCCAATTATTTTTCCGTAATTCCTCATTAAAAATTCCTCCAATCTTTATTCATGTACTATGATAAATCTTACATATAAACTTGTATTATTGAAGTTCATCAAGATACTCTCCTATTTTTTGATTATAGTCCTCAAATTCTGACAGATTTGTTAATCCACCTTTAGATATTCCAGCACACAAATCAGTAATAACTTTCTCTTCGATAAATTTAATAGCATCATATTTTTCAATACCTTCTGGATCATCACAAGAATAATCCCTAAAAACTGTTATAAAATTTATTTTAACATTTTCTTTATCCATTTCAGGTTCCATTTTAACATTATGATATCCAATGTCAGAATATCCAAATCCGATATAATAAGGTTCTTGAGCCTCTCTGGAATGTTGCATTTTGCATTCATAATAGTATTTATTGTTATCCATCCTGTCTGATTCCAAATGCTCTTTGTTAATAATATTACCTTCAATACCTTCACTTTTCAATATTTTTCGCGCCTCAGAAACGCTATATTTTAGTAACTTAATATCACTTCGGTAAGAATTAAACTCAAAACCTTCTTTATTACTTACCATCATATATCCTAAAAGAGAACTATTTTGATTATAGAAGCATAACAATGTATAGTATTCGTCTGTATAGATAGCCTTAAAATATGTATCCCCAAACATTTGTATCTCAGATACACTTTTAGGTACCCCCAGTTTAGATTCAATATATTCTTTTGAAAAGCCTACACGTAAACATTTTAATTCTTCCTCCCTTAAATATATTGCCGTAAAGGGAATAGTATTATAAAAAATTTTCTTTGCGATTGAATCAAACGTTATTCCAAACAAAGCTATTACTACAATTATAAACCCCAAAAAAAACTTTAATATTGTAATTGGCAATTTCTTTACTTCATCTTTCATAGATGGTTTTATTTTTTCTATAATCTTTTTTATATTCATACGCTACACCTGTATATTTGCTAATTTTATCATTCCTACATTCAATTTTTCTTTAAGAACGTTATCTGTTCCAAAACCGTTATATCCATATTTAGTATAATATAAACATAAAATATATGCAACCAAATACAAAAAGAGGATAACGTAAATTTACTGTAGGAAAACAAAAGACAGACTCCACCTGAGATGTGTTCCAGATTGATTCACTATCTTTACTATATCAGATTTTTCCTTTTTTACAATCCCCAAATATGATTCTTTAATGCCGCTATTTTCCGGATCTGTGAATAGGGGATGTTGTATACCGGTTTGTCTGCCAATACCCCCAGTGCCTCCCGGTTCTTTCTCTCTGCCGCAAACATCCGGCTGCTACTGTATATTATTTCTTCACATCCTACCGCTATTGGCAGTTCCCTTTTCTGGTATCTCACCAGTTTCAGCATATCCCCTCCATTTTTCTCATATATCCGCAGCCTCGGCATTTTGTCTGCACCTTTCCTGCTCCACCCAGCGGTCTTGAACTCATCCGGTCTGCAAAAACATGGCTGATATGTCCTTCCGCACTGCATTTTATCTCTTCATTCTTGTCCCTGACTCGTTGCATGATTCCCGCCCAGTTCCCGAGGATATATGCCTTTGCGTATTTTACCGTTTTTCTTTTTGCTTCTATTTCCGTTACCTCCAGTATCCGTGAGATGGTATAATAAAGTTGTAA
>DEUM01000019.1 GCA_002362575.1 Lachnoclostridium sp. UBA3262
ACAGATAATAAAAAGTTATCCTTCTTATCCATAATACAACATTTCTCACCAAATGTCACGACTTTTTTTGCATTTTCATCCGTTTTTTTATCATCTGTCCACTTTAAACAAGAAAAAGTATAGTAAAATAATAAAAAACTTACTACAAAGGAGAAAAATCATGACAAACACAAAACTGGAAATCAAGAATTATTTAGACTACTGCTCTTTACAAAAAAGGCTGGACGTCAAAACCGTAAAAGCATACCGCATTGACTTGACGCAATTTGCCGGGTACATCAGCCGGACACAACAAACACAAGTAACAACACTAACAAAAACCACACCGGACGCACTGGAACTATACATCTCCCATCTTCACCAGACATACAAACCAAAAACCGTAAAGCGGAAAATCGCATCCCTAAAAGCACTTTTTCACTATTTTGAATATCGAGACTTAATTATGCAGAACCCATTCAGCAAGATACAGATAAAATTTCGCGAACCCACCATCTTGCCCAAAACAATCCCTCTGGATACCATCGAACATCTTCTAAAAACTATTTACCACTGGCAGGATAACGCTAGGACCTCCCGCCAGCGAAAAGAGGCGCTTCGGGACACGGCTGTCTGCGAATTACTATTTGCCACCGGGATGCGCATCTCCGAGCTTTGCTCACTGCGTGCAGATGATATAAATCTTCAGGACGGAACCATCCTCATTTATGGCAAAGGCTCCAAAGAACGGCGTATCCAGCTCGGCAGCCCGGATGTCATAGCTGTATTGGAAAAATATAAAAAGGAATTTTCATCTGAAATAGAGAACTGCCGGAACTTTTTTGTCAACCAATCCGGCAGAGCACTATCTGACCAGTCCGTCCGCAGAATGATAACAAAATATACAAAGCTTGCAGCCATAGACCTGCATATCACACCACATATGTTCCGGCATACATTTGCAACAAGTCTGCTTGAGGCCGATGTAGATATTCGCTATATTCAGGAAATGCTCGGACACAGCTCCATCAACATTACCGAAATATATACCCATGTGGCAGTTGCAAAGCAACGTGATATTCTTGCCTCCAAGCATCCCCGAAAAGACTTTCATATTTGACAGACAAAAACATGGCACATAGCCGCTTGTTACCCAGTGAACACTCCTGCCACCACCCGGACAAAAACTGCCACACCGAAGCCACTCAGAATCACACCAAAAATACGATTTACCTTTCCAAAACAATCCGCTTTCTTTCTCCGTTTCAGAACGCCTACCCCTATGGATAACGCTGTCCACCAGAGGTAAGTACCGGCAAACACCCCGCCCACAAGTCCAGTTCCCTGCGGCATAGTGGTTTGTCCTGAAATTCCAAAATAAGAAAAGGCAAACAAAAAAGTAACAATCGCTGCCGGGTTCGTAATGCCGATGGCAAAAGAAGACAAAAACATCTGGAAGGAGAAAGAACTTCCCCTCTCTCCTTCCCCAACGGCATGAGGCGCTTTCCCCTCTCCTTTGCCAAGCAAAAGGCAAATTCCCATATAGAGTACCAGCACCCCGCCAGCCAGATGAATAATCGTCTGGTATTTTAGCAGAAAATCAGAAACCACAGTCAGTCCAAATGCGCCGATACAGGCGTAGATACAGTCTGCCACAGAGGAGCCGAACCCGGTTAGAAGCCCCGCACAGACACCATGATTCCATGTTCTCTGCACCGTCATAACGCCCACAGCGCCAGCGGGTAGTCCAAACAAAAGTCCGATGAAAACTCCTCGAATAAAATACACAAACATACGACTCCCCTCATTTCCAGCAAAACATTTTACGGCTTCGTAATCAGGACAATTTTATTTCCCCAACCTTCCAGCACCGGGTTGTCCCTAACCGCTGCCACAAACTTATCTGTCGCATCAAAACTGCCAATCGGTGTATACTCCTCATCTACTTTGGCGTCCTTGTAATAAAGTACAATACGGTTTGGTTCAGAATAATAAGCCTCCCCTGCTTTTACCTCAGTTACCTTCTCAGGCGCGGAGGGAATCTCATATTGCTCAGGAATATCATAATACTGCATCACATCATAATCAGCGTCATCGTCATCCTCATAGATGGGAAGCCGCCAGTCCGAAGTTCCAACATGCCGCACAATGGCTGCTGCCGTGTCGCTGTCATTGAGCTTTAACATAAAAGGTTCCCCCTTATCACCAAAACGCACTTCCAGTTCTCCTCCTTCTGCCTTTGCTTCATTGTCAGAGGTATTATCCGTCTTCTCTGTGCTCTGACCAGATGAAATAGAAGAATCTGCTGGTTTTCCTGTAGGCGGTGCATCCGTACCATCTCCGCAACCTGCCAGAACACTTAATATAACAGACAGTAAAACTGCCATGCCTACATTCCTTTTCATAATGTTTCTTTTTACATTTTTTTCTTTCATCATTTTTCTTTTCATCGTTCTATCCTTTCCTTTGCTTTATTCCTGTCCCACCAGTACCGTCACATCCACACACCGGATTTCTCTGGAAGCCAGATAGGCAAAACAGCCAAACAACAGGCTTACCACCACACCCGGAAGTAAAATACTGACGATTCCCGGATGGGAAGAAAAATTACTGATTCCTGCCAGCTTCATTACTGCCGATACAAGTGAATCCGTCCCCACTGCCGCCAAAAGTATACCGATAATCGAACCAACTGCCCCGGTCAGGAAAAAACGCAGAGCAAATGTCAGCCTCAGGCGGGTGCTGGTAAACCCGATTGCCTTATAGATTCCCAAATCCCGTTTCTCTGCTGCCAGAATCCTGCCCCCTGCCATTCCTGTAACAATCAGGGTAAATAGTACGACCATACCATACATAAAGACTAGTAACGCGTGCATAGCTGTTATAATGCCATACAGTCCCGGCCATGAATTTTCATGGACATGCACATCGCCGCCGTAAGTCTGTTCCAGTGCCTCGGTAATTTCCCGCTTTTTTGTAGTGTCCTGAAGAAAATAGTGGTAACACCACAGATGAGGGTTATCCTTTCCTACCTTTAAGTACCCTTCCCTGTTCATGCCAACATTGCTCCCCATATCATTCGCACACTGGTAGATTCCAGACACAGTATAATCCTCACTTCCAGCATCTCCTTTCACCGTAATGACATCTCCCACATCGACATTCAAATCAGACGCTACAAATTCTGTCAGTACGATTTCATCGTCTCTCTGGCAGGTCTTTCCCTGCAACATATGAAACCGCTCCGGCTCTGTAATTACATTAGCTGTATAACTGGTACCGTTTACAGACACCTGAGGCATAGCAAGAAGATAACTATCCGTAATACCCGAATACGAACGGACAAGGTCTTCTACCCCTTCCGATGTGAGATTGCCAAAAACTTGAACACCAATATCATGCTCTGCCGGATTAAAAGCATCCATCATCCCCTTGCCGTCACTGCCAAGCCATGAATCCATACGTCCTACAAGAGAGGCAAAGAACACCAGCAGCACGGCCACTAGACAAGCTCCGGTATACCGCCTTTTACCCGTAATAAGCTGACGGATGGCAAGCCGAAGTGCAAATCCCTTTCCAATTAGCAACCTCGTATTTCTCCGGAACGCCCTTCCATTACCCCCAGCTGCATTATTCCGTATTGCCCTCATCGGTGTAATGTTTCCAACCTTGCCTGTCTTTCCATAGATAAACAAAGTATGCAAGGATACCACCAGCTGTCTATGGGCCTTAATCTCCCTTCCAACCGTGGAGCGGTCCTTTCCGATACGTTTGGCAATCTGTGCTACTTTCAGTCCCTGTTGAAGCCCTGCCTGGATTGCCAGCCTGTCATCATATGTAAGATGTTTCTTATTCATATCTGCCTCCAATCCGAAGGCAGGACATGAATGATTCTACTTCAAAAACAGGCAAAAAGAAACCATGAAGTCCTGGCTGCAACTTCATGGCCGTTACATGATACAATTCTAACTGCAACAACAGATGGTGCAATTAACTTTTCAATTAACCTATACTTCTTATAACTCAATAGCGGGTTCTAATTGGCGCTTTTTGGCCAAGCAAACAAACTTTATAAAGGAGGCGGTACCTATGGAATTAAGAGTTCTTCAATATTTTCTTGCTGTAACAAGGGAGCGCAGTATCTCCGGCGCGGCAGAATCTCTGCATCTCTCTCAGCCGACGCTGTCAAGGCAATTAAAAGATATGGAGGAGGAGCTGGGGAAACAGCTTATGATTCGCGGAAACCGAAAGATTACACTGACCGAAGAAGGAATGATTCTGCGCAAGCGGACAGAAGAAATTTTGGAACTGGTTCAGAAAACTGAACAGGAAATCACTGTCTCAAACGATATAATTGAGGGAGATATCTATATCGGCGCAGGTGAATCTGACGCCGTCTCCCTGATTGCCAAAGCTGCCAGAAAGTTACAGGCACAACATCCAGACATACACTATCATATTTCCAGCGGTGATTCGATAGATATCTTCGAAAGTCTGGATAAGGGGCTGATTGACTTCGGACTTGTCTTTGATACAATAGACACATCCAAATATGAGTACCTGAAATTTCCACTCAAGGATACTTATGGGATTCTTATGAAAAAAAATGCCCCAATGGCAGATAAGGAATATATCTGCCCGGAGGACTTATGGGACAAACCTCTGATTTTCAACAGAAATACAAAAGATGGAGGTCTGTTGACTACATGGCTGAGAAAAAACCTTTCCGAAATCAACGTAGCTGCCACCTATAATCTCTTATTTAATGCTTCCCTTATGGTAAAAGAGGGGCTCGGCTATGCGTTTGCTCTGGATAAAATTATCAATACCGCAGGAGACAGTAATCTCTGCTTCATACCATGCCAGCCGGAGCTGACAGCAGAAATGTATTTAATCTGGAAAAAATACCAGATTTTTCCGAAAGCAACTGGTAAATTTCTTAAAATCATTCAGGACGTAGTTGATTCCTATCCAACCAACTGACACATCCTCTTTACTATTTCAATTTGAATATATAACTGGTGGAATAATCCTCCCGATGATAATAGCGAATTTCGCCGTTACTCTGATTGTAAACAACACTCCACTCGGTGGATTCGAACTCTCCAAAGTTATCTTTACTGACACTGTCCATGGCATCCCGTACTCCCTCCATGTCCAGTGTCTTTTTCTCCTCTAACGTATTCATTAAAATATGATAGCGGGTGTGCGACTGCTCCGTACCAATTCCCTTTTTCTTTCCTTCCGCAAAATAAAAATTGGTAACTACAGGCGTATCGGTCACCACCATCTTATTGTCTACATACTCGACCACCACACTCCGTCCTCTGGCGTCTGACAGGGCAATATGTATCATCATATTCATGGATGCATGAAAATCATACCGCTGTAAAAGTTTAAGTGCCTCTTCCACATCTGCCGCCTGATTTAACAGCAGGCGGACTGCTGTCGTTGTCGTAATATCCGGTTTCTCCGTCTCCTGCTCTATCGTATCAGAATCCTCAATCATATTAACAGAAACACACAATCCTTTCTCGTTCATACCATCCAAAGGGGCATACAGAGCTGCAAATACCTTTACCTTTTCTGGCAGCTGCTCAACATCCATTCCTGCTCCTCCACGAATAAAATCCATGTTCACCGTCGATAGTGACGCATAGCCGTCCTTCGGTTCTGACTGCACAATCCATGCCTGACAATGGTTCCAGTCGAAATTTCTGCCAAATAAATGTTTTCCCTCCCGATTTTGTACCGACAGTGTACTGCAGCCAAAAATCTCTCCGGAAAAACTCAGCCCGGGAATAGAAGAAACCAGATGTTCCGTCAGAAATTCCATAACCTCGCTATCCGAGGATGCGCCGCCTTGTTTCAAAAAGTCGTTAAACCCGTAGTCCCCGGTATAGTTCACAGTGGATAATCCATCCGCCAGCGAAATGATTTCTGATGTTGGTGTAATGCTTTTATTCTGCTTCGTCGCATTGTCTGTTTCCCCGCTTCGCTGTTCTACTTTGCTACATCCTGACACAAACAAAAGCAATAACAGCACAATACACAGGCGAAGGACGCTTCTTCGATTCATTCTATCTGTCCTCTCCTTCCTTTTGAATCTGGTAAATTAAATAATCCAGACAGTCAATTTCCTTCTGCGTGCCGTGAAGCTCATCCAGCAGATACTGCCTGTGCTGAGCTAAAACTTTCAACTCACCCTTTGTATCGCTTGTCTGGTAACAGCGCATAAAACAGGCAATCGTGTCATCGCTGCAGCCGGCGTCTTTCATATTTTGAATTGTTTTATCTTCCTTTAGTACTATACTCATTCGGAAAATCCCCCCTCTCTCCTTTTATAATTCCAGTATAGCACTGCATTTTTTAATAGCAAATACTTATATCAAATACATATCTATAGCGAGAAAGTATGGGCAATTTTAAATCAACGAAATAACGCGAAATAGGCGGCTCTCTTAAAGAACCGCCTGTAAACACATATATTTAAAATTCATCTCAATGTTTCTTCTGTATCACACCTTAAAGGACGCCACCGTCTGGTTCAGCTGTTCGCTCAGCCGGGACAACTCTTCCATCTTTGACAGAACAGTATTCGCATTTTCATTTGAACTTCCTGCCGACTGCTCCATTCCCTGTATGTATTCCGCCACATCCCCTACGAGCGCAGTAATCGCATGAATTACCTCATTGATTCCCTCCATATTAGCGCTCATCTGTTCGGAAGCAGCCCCCAAGTCACTGGAAATACTACTATAGAACGCGGCATCCTGCTTATACATCTTAGCAAGTCCTGTCATTTCCCTGTAATCTTCCATAACTTTTTGGTTCATAAACTCCAGTAATTTTTGTGAGCTTCCTGAGAGAAGGGATACGTTTTGTACAACTCCCTCTGTCACCTGACGGATCTTATCCACTGCCTCTCTTGAATTATCCGCAAGCTCGCGAATCTCATCTGCAACAACAGCAAATCCTTTTCCTGCCTCGCCAGCCCGCGCCGCTTCTATCGAGGCATTTAACGCCAGAAGATTTGTCTGCGAACTGATAGCAAGGATTTCCTCTGTCAGGGTATCAATATCCCGTACTTTCTGGCTGTCCGAAATCGCTTTTTCCAGCTCCTGTCTTGTCTGCTGGTAAATAGAAACAGCCTCCTTGCCGGCCTTTTCAGACTTTTCATGCTGTACCCCGGCACGTTCCATAATATCACTTGACTGTTCTGCCGCCTCGCCGGCCTTTTTCGCCACATCTTCCACAAGAACCCCCAGCTCCTGTCCGGTATTCTCCATGCTGTCCGCCAGTTCTTTTGCCTCCGCTGTCTGCTGCATTACCTGTACAACAGAATCCAGAATATCCGCAATACCCTGTGTCAGTACCGCCATCTCTGCCGATGTTCCCTCCGCAATCGTGCCGATACTATTTGCTTCCTGCTTTGTATTCAATATGATACCACGTATCTGCTGTTTTACCTCTGCAGTCGCTGTCTGAATCTGCTCTGTCTCATTTTTATATTCTTTTGGAATGGTTTTCACACTTACCGTATTTTCTGAAAAATCACCGGAAGCAAACTGCTTTAACATCTGTACCGGAGCCAGCATTTTTCCGATTAGTCCCGCCATAAACACAGTCACAAGAGCAATGATGATGAGGGCAATCACGACCGCTACAATAATCATTGTCCTAAGCGAACTTATCACATTGGAGGTCGGCACAACGACGCCTAATTTCCAATTACTTCCCTTAATAACGGCGGCGGCAAAATAACACTCACTGCCATCGTAATCCTCTCGTTTTATCACAGATGTATCTGTTCCATCCATCAGACTTTTCAGCCCCGGCATTTTATCAGTAACCACAACTGCAGATTCCTCTGTCGGCTCATACTCTTTATTTTTATGCGCCACATACTGCCCGCTGCTGTCTGCCAGAAAACCGTATACGCCTTCTGCAAAATTGATGCTTCCTGTCAAATCCGTTACCGTCCCCAGCGTTACATCCAGACCGATAACAGCCGCCAGTTCGCCATCTATGTATATAGGTGAAGCAATCGTTGTACACATCTGATTCGTCAGCACATCCCAGTATGGATCTGTCACGATTGTCTTCTTCTCTTTCGCTGCCTCCTTATACCAGCCCCTCTGAACAGGATCATAGCCTTCTGGTATTTCTGCCTCTCTGTTTGACTGGATAAACTTACTATCTGAGATGGTATAATAAAGTTGTA
>DEUM01000049.1 GCA_002362575.1 Lachnoclostridium sp. UBA3262
GACAGATAATAAAAAGTTATCCTTTTACCCCAAAAGTAAAGTACACAACAATTAAAACCCCCCCCATTTCCAGCCAACAACAAAAGCACACCCCTCTCAAACAAAGCATAACCGAATCAACCTTACCCCTACCCCAGCCCCTTATCCCTCCCCATCTCCAGAAAAGAAATGACACAAAAAGAGGTCTGCTGTATAATAGAATCAAGACAGAGCAATAAAAAGTAGACAATAGAAAACACATCAATTAAAATTGCTAATCTAACAGAACTTTAGTATACTGTAAATAACAAGAAACAAAGATGAGCAAGACAGAAATTTATGTTGATACATATACAACTTAGCCTGACGATACCAAGTCGAACCCGCCGTGAAGAGCGTATTTGGGCGAACCACTTCGTCCGATAGCCTTGTTCATCACCAAACAACTGGTTAAGAAACGTGTTTGACTTGATACCGTCAGACTGGTCATAGCCATAAAATCATTGAAGGCAGCTTTCGAAAAGGAGAGTAACAGGGAACTTTCCAAATATATATCAGAAAAAGAAACACAGCGCAGAGAGGAGACGATATATGAGGAGAAATATGAGAGGAAAAATAAAACAGCGACTGGCACTATGGGTAGTCGTAACCCTTCTGATTGGGCTTTTGCCGGTGCAGAACGGAACAGTCAGTAAAGCAGCAGACACATCAAATGCCGAAGCGCAGAAAACGGTGCGGACAGATTATGGACTCCAGAATCCAAGGACAGACGAAAATGGCGATGTGACGTGGGACTGCATTTATTTCGGGAACTATTGGCAGGAGGACACAAATAAGGATGGCACGGCGGACAAAAACGATGGTAAGACTCCGATTAAATGGCGGGTGCTATCTGTAGATGGTGATGACGCCTTTTTGCTGGCGGATAAGAATCTGGATGTCCATAGCTATAATTATAGTGAATCCGGAAACCACAGTGTCACTTGGGAGATCTGTACGATGCGCAGTTGGCTGAATGGCTACGGGGCGGGAGAAAATGTGGAGAGCGTAGATTACAGTGAAAACTGTTTCCTGAAAAATGCTTTTTCCGAAGAAGAACGGCAGGCAATTACGACCGCAAATGTGGTAAACAAGGATAATCCGGACTATGGCACCGAGGGAGGAAACGATACACAGGACAAGGTGTATCTGCTATCCTATGAGGAATTGACAAATCCGGCATATGGATTTGTATCTTCTACAACGGAGGCGACAAGGACAAGGTGGGCGTATAATACAGCATACACGGCGGCAGGAGGAGAGATTAAGGGTGATATGCAGGACACCGATCGCTATGAGTATTGGTGGTCGCGTTCGCCAGGCAAACAATCTTTGAACGCCGTACTTGTGTTTGCAGATGGAAAAATCACTGATATATATGGTGTGTGTTACACAACGGTGGCAGTCCGTCCGGTTCTGCATCTGAATCTGGCGGCCCTGCCGGATAGCTGGTCAAGTGCCGCTACGGAAACTACCAAGAAGGCAGAAGCAACGCCGACGCCTTCTCCTTCCACTTCGCCTGCGCCAGTGCCGACGCTCTCGCCATGGATGAAGCCGGAGGTCACATATGATGCTTCGGAATGGGAAACATTTGCGGGCAGAACGAAAGAAGAAGCGCAGCAAAAATATACCGAGGCAAAATGTGCCGCCGTGGGGTATGAGGAGATGGAGGCTGCGGACTTTTATGAGATACAACCATCGTTTCAGAAGCCTTATCATCCGGGAAAGCTTTCTGGGGAAACGCTGGAAGCGATGAACTCGTTGTGCAATTATTACCGTTGGCTGGCTGGGGAGGAAGATGCCGAGGGGGATACCAGCCAGGATACAGAGACAGAGTCAGATTGGAATGAGCTGCAGCGTCAGGCTTTCTTATACAGTTACTTTTCGAAGGAGAAGCCATATGATTTCCCGGAAGACAAATGGGGAAGACCGGATACGTCGAATTATGACTTTTATTGGGGAGTTACCCCATTAGTAGGAATTAAAAAAGCGGTAAATAGGCAGTACACGACATGGAATAGCAGTATTTGTAATTCCTATAAGTGGAGGGATGACATTCTTTCTCCGGGTAATGTACGGCTTAGAATGGGATATAGCGGCAGTTATTTGTCAATGAAGCTGGAACAGACGGATACGGGCAGTAAAGAGGCAATGCCGTTTACTTCTTTTCCGGCACAGGGATATATGCCAAACGATTTGCTGTCGGTGGACAAAGCGGCATGGAGCGTGAGGGTTAATCAGGATACTCTTACGATTCCAGCGCCAAGAGATGTTTCTATCGCTATACGCCACAAGGAATCCGGAGCGACGTATGTGAGAAGTATGGCGGATGGGAACGCGTATGTAAATGACGAAAGCATCTTTTTCGAAGAACCGGCAGAGGAGGGATTGTCTGTCTATACAGGAACATATGATGTGGAAATTACCGGGTTTTTGGACACTGTTACCGGCAAAGGGGCAAAAATATGTTATTCGGTTACGTTCTTTGAGGCGGTGGACGACTTGATATCCGAAGTAAAGGAAGTAAGTCTGGGGGGTGTTACTACGTTCGTGTTGCCGCAGGAGATAAATGTCATGGAAAATATAGAGAAGCTTACGGCGATTTTACCGAAACAGGTAACCGTCACAGGGAAGAATGTGAAAAAGGTCAATCTTCCGGTGGCGGGAGAATGGCGTTACGATGCAGGGGAAACTTGCTGGAGAAATTCTGTTGATGCGGCGGAGCTGCCTGCCGGATTTGCTGACAGTGCAGGGGTGCTTTCTGATTTTACAATTGATTGTGTGGTGGGCGATAATAAGGGAATGAATCTTGATATGAGTTGGGATATTGTTTCGGATGAGCCGGATTTGACGGTTGGCAAAAAAGGAGAGATTCATATCTGGCGGAACGCAGATTCTCAGATAGAGCGGGCTGTTGTATACCAAATTACAAAACAAAAGGAAATGTATACGGCGGCGGTTCGGTATGATACGGAGTCATCGCCGGGTGTGGAAGAAGATATAGCAAGCCGTACTTTTGTGATTCCGGTAACATATTCTCTGGCAGACACAGGAGACTATTTGGTGGTAGGTTATGTCAAAGGTGAAAAGACCGCTTATCTTTCATACACTATTGTACCAATATCCGTTACAGAGAAAAAAGAGACTGGTGGGGATGAAGATGATACGGGAGGAAACAGTAACACGGGAGGCAGCAGTGGCAAAGAGAACAACTCCAAAAAAGATATTACGAATATAAAGAAGCAGCCGGAAGTCAGCAAAAAAGTGATTATCCCCAAGGTGGCTAAAGTAAAGAAATACAAGGTCAAGGCGAAGAAGAAAGGATTTGTACTGACGTGGAAAAAAGATTCTAAGGTTTCCGGATATCAGGTTCAGGTTAGTACGAAGAAAAACTTCAAAGGGGCAAAAAAGATTTCGGTAAAAAAGAGTAAGACTAAGTATAAGATTTCTAAGCTGAAGGCTGGGAAAAAGTATTATATCCGTATCCGGGCATACCGGACTTATCAAACGCAGGATGGAAGGAAGAAAAAGGCGTATGGGAAATGGACAATAAAGAAAGGTAGAACAAAGAGGTAATGAACATGAGACAAAAGGTCATAAATCTGATTTTTGCCGTATTGCTCATAATTGTAGGAACATATTTTGTACTGGGAGAGATTTTCCTGCCGTCGGATTCTTTGGACGAGGAGGCTGTCTGTACCAGATACACCGGTAAATGGGAGCGGATTAAGGAAGAAGGAGTAAGGGAACCGGTTACCATGCCGGGAAAATGTGAGGCGGACAGAGACGAGCTAGTGGTTGTGGAAACAATTCTGCCGGATGAGATTGAGAGCGACCGTTATCTCTGTTTCCGCAGTGCGAAACAGGATATGAAGTTTTACATAGATGGGCAGCTTAAGCATGAATATTCCACGAAAGAGAATCGGCTATTCGGAAGGATGAGTGCGGCTACCTATGTATTTGTGAATGTGAATAAGGAGGATGCCGGTAAAACGTTTCGCGTGGAGATGCAGACAGATTCTTCCTATACGGGATTGTTTTACACGGTATACTATGGAAATCCGATAGGCGTGTGGAAATACTTTTTTAGTCAGACGGGGCTGGAGCTGATTGTTGCATTTGTTACACTCATACTTAGTATGGTTGCGGTTATTGCCAGTGTGACGTTGTGGATTTGCTATCACAGGAAGGTGGCGCTTTTTTATCTTGGTTGGGGAATTCTTGTGGCGGCAGTCTGGCTCATTACCAATTCCACATTCCGGCAGCTGGTTTTTCCGAATCTTTCCGTTGTCAATGATATTACGTTTCTTATGATAATGATATTGTCATTGCCATTTCTGCTCTACATGAACGAGGTCCAAAAAGACCGTTATGGGCGAGCATATCGGATATTAGAGTGCATAGTAATCGTGAATTTCTTCTTATGTTCTTTTTTACATATAACGGAAATCTGCGATTTTACAGATACAATTAGTTATGTATCAGCATTTTGTATTATTTCTATTCTTTTGATGGTTGTGACGATTCTATTGGATGTCCGAAAAAGGAAAATTAGAGAGTACCCGTTTGTGGCAATCGGGATGCTTGGCATTTGTGTGGCAGCATTTGTGCAAATTCTGCTTTATTTTAACAGGAGTGATTTATTTAACGGAGTAATTCTTGCACTGGGGCTTATCTTTCTTCTCGGATTTTCGACCATCAGTACAATTCATGAAATCATGGATATGGAGAGAGAAAAGCAGCAGGCGCTTTTGGCGAGCGAGTCAAAGGGACGCTTTCTTGCCAATATGTCTCATGAAATACGAACCCCGATTCATGCAGTGCTTGGTATGGATGATATGATTTTGCGAGAAAGCAGAGAGCCGTCGATTCGGGAATATGCGTTGGATATCAAAAATGCGGGGCAGACGCTTCTTTCCCTGATAAATGATATACTGGATATTTCTAAGATTGAATCTGGAAAACTGGAGATTATTCCGGTAAAATATGATGTGAGCAGCCTAATTTATGATGTGATGAACATGATGAAAATGAAGGCAGCAGATAAGGGACTGGAGCTGAAACTTTCTGTGAATCCCCAAATTCCTTCCAGACTGTGGGGAGATGATGTCCGGATACGTCAGATATTAGTAAATCTGATGAGTAATGCGGTCAAGTATACCGAGACAGGTAGTGTGACGCTGGAAGTAGATGTAGCTGTTAAAGGGGATGTGGCTGAGCTTATATTTCGGGTAGAAGATACAGGGATTGGTATACGGGAAGAAGATATTGACAAGCTCTGTCAGGAATTTGAGCGGATTGAGGAGGAAAGAAACCGCAAGGTTGAGGGAACCGGCCTTGGCATGAATATAACAACAAAGCTTTTGGAGCGGATGGGGAGCAGACTGCGGGTGGAAAGTGTCTATGGGGAAGGTTCTATTTTTTCTTTTACGCTGGAGCAAAAAATTGTAAGCCATGAGCCGATTGGAAATTTAGAGGAGAGGATTAAAAGTCAGGCAGAGGAGTATTCGTATGAGGCTCTGTTTGCTGCTCCGGAAGCACGCGTGCTAATCGTGGATGATAATGCGGTAAACAGGCGGGTGTTTGTAAAATTGCTGAAAGAGACACAGATTCATGTCGATGAGGCATCCGGAGGAGAGGAATGTCTGGAATTGGTAAAAAAGCAGGCATATGATTTGATTTTTCTTGACCATATGATGCCGGATATGGATGGAATCATGGTATTGCATCATATGCGGGAAATGACAGATTACCCATGCGAGAAGACGCCGGTTATCGCACTGACTGCTAATGCGGTTACCGGGGCAAGAGAGATGTATTTGAGAGAGGGATTTGAGGATTTTCTTGCCAAGCCGGTTAATTCAGAAAAACTCGAAAGAATGATTTTAGATATGCTTCCGGAGGAGAAGGTCATCCGAGGGGAGAGAAAGGAAGGAACAGGGAACTCTGCGGCTGATGAGAGAAGAGAGGAGTTATCACTGCCGGAATTAGAGGGGATAGATTGGAAATATGCCGGATTGTATTGTCCGGATACGGAGATTTTAATGGATACATTGAATCAGTTTTACGAGCTGATTGAGACAGAGGCGAAGAAGTTAGAGCAGGCAGAAGCCATTCAACAGTTTCGGATTCAGGTACATTCCATGAAAAATTCTGCTGCTATGATTGGCGCCGTATCCCTTGCCGGGGTTGCAAGAATTTTGGAATATGCAGCCCGGGATGGAAAAATCTCTCAAATAGAAAATATTACTCCGGCCTTTTTGCAGGAATGGATGAGAATGAAAGAGATTTTGAAGCCTGTCGTTCGTGTCAAAAGTCAGAGTGAAGCAACCCGGAAAGTAGATGCCGAACAAATCGGAGAACTGCTGCGTATACTGAGGCGTGCAATGGAAGAAATGGATGTGGATACTGCGGATGAAATGGTAAAGCAGTTGGGAGAGTTTGATTATCCGGAGGGGGTCGTGGAAACAGTGGACGCCATTTATCTCGCTGTCACGAATCTGGATGAGGAGCAGACGGCAGAATTGTCGGAACAGTTGGAACAGCAATTAAAAAATTAGAGGAGGCAGTAAATGAAAAAGGTTGTATTGATTGGAGAATTGGGTGAAATCGTAAGAAGTCTGAATGAGTGTCTGGAAGGAGAATTTCAGGTCCAGCTCTGCCCTGAGCAGCTTGAGAATGTAAAGGCACTTGTGAAAATCACCAAACCGGATATTATTATCATTTGTCAGATTGGAATCGAAGAAATTGATAACGCTATTTTTGCGTGGATTCAGGAACGATGCCCGCAGACACCGACTCTTGGAATTACAACAAGCGAGGGCTGGAAACAGTGCAGGGAATTTTACAAAATGGAGCAGTTTGATGTGATGTTTCGCCCCGTTTCAAAGAAGGAACTATTGGAAAAGTGCCATCAGATGCTGGACTCAAGTGGTTTTGGCAGACAGAAGGAAGAAAATGCTGGACATTCGCAGGGAAAAAGGAAAATCATGCTGGTTGATGACAGCGCTCTGCTACTGCGTAGTATGAAAAGTATGTTGGAGAAATACTATACGATTTGTCTCGCCAAGTCCGGAGAGCAGGCTTTGAAATTAATTCCGAAAGAAAAGCCAGACTTAATTCTGCTTGATTATGAAATGGACGGAATGGATGGAAAAAGCACGTTTGAAGCAATGAAAGCAGACGAGGACATGAGATGGATACCGGTTGTATTCCTGACGAGTATTGCTGACCGCAAAGCCATTTATTCGGTATTAAAGTCAAAACCGGATGGATATATTCTGAAGCCGCCGGATGTGGATAGGATATTTGAGACAATTGAAGAAATTTTTGAAAATAGAAAACTGTAATTGCTTTAAAGCAAATTCTATTTTATGCGTTCTTTAATCGGTAGCACAAGCTGTGAGCAGTACCTCTGCGGATCAATCTCCTTCCCCACATAAGGAGCGACCAGAGCAATTAGCCGGATATATCCGGCGGGAGTAAGTCCTCGTTTATGCAACTGTTCGCCCAGATAAAGATAAGTTTCTTTAATGTTGCTATAGTTGCCATAACATAGCAGGGAAAAGGCAGTACAGGCGGGGAAATGAACCGCATTCTCCGGCGCCTGTTCCGGTAAAACGGGCATACAGACATAAGAATCAAAGGGTGTGGAAGAAAGTTTTCCCTCCAGATAGTCCGTGCGCTCATCAATGATGAAAAACGGTTCCGGCGCAAGAGCGATACCTTTTTCCACACATTCATGAAAAAAATCGTACGAGGCATGATATTTATCCTGAATCATAGGGCCTTGAAACTTGCGGACACAGCATACGGTTTCAGGAACTTTCAGTATGGATAGGGACATATCCGGCACATCATGGGAACGGAGGCGCATTTCTGCAACCTGCTGCTGCAATACGGAAAGTTTCTGCTCCAAAGTGGCGAGAAGTTCGTCTGCTTTTCCGCCACCCTCATAGTAGGAGATGATTTCTTTCGGGCTAAATCCCATCTGCTGGAATTTCTGAATCTGCAGGATGCGGCTGATGTTGTTGTTATCATAGTAACGGTATCCGTTTTTTTCATCGGTGCAGGCTGGCGTGAGTAGTCCTTTGTCCTCCAGACGAATCAGGCTGGAACGGGAAAGATTACAGGCGCGTGCCGCCTGACGGATAGTAAATAAGCTGTAGTCGCTCTCGTTTGTAGTGCTGTCAATAGGGACATTCATCGTATCATCTCCATATCTTATCATTTTTGTATATTATGATTAAAAAACACAAAACCGCTTGAGTTGTTCATGGGTGGTTATGTTAGAATTATATAAAAAGTTTAAACATTTCAAATAAAAATGTCAAGGACAACAATGTTAAGAATGACAATGTCAAAATGATATTGTCATCTTTGACATAGGGAGGCAGAGGATAAGATGCAGATAGCAGTATGCGATGATATACAAAAAGAGTTGAAACTGATCCGGACAGCATTAGATACATATACAGAGACACATCCGGAATACCATTTTGATATTGACGAATACAGGTCAGCAGACGATATTTTATATGCGGTGGAAAAGGGAAAAACTTATGATATTGCCCTTTTGGATATTTGTATGCCGGATGTTCTTGGAACAGATGTTGCCGAGAAAATGCTTGCTCAAAACCCGAATACGGGTGTTGTTTTTCTCACGACCAGCGATGAATATGCGATAACGGCATATGCAATGAATGCGGTTCATTATCTGCTCAAGCCATTTTTACAGGAGCAGTTTAATGAGGCGCTTGACCGTGCAGTAAGGAAAACGAAAGAGCAGGACTTTCTTTCTCTTGCCTGTATGGATGGTGTGTACCGTGTCTGTGTTGGAGAAATCATATTTATTGAGTCACAGGACCATTATCTGATGATTCATTTGTCTTCCGGTGCAACCCTCCGGCTGCGCAGGAAATTGTCTCAGATGTTTAAGGAAATACATGAGTACCCAGAATTTATACGGGTGGGCGCCTCTTATATTGTAAATCTCACATTTGTGCGGCAGGTTGCCGGAAACACTTTAGAAATCGCAAATGGTGCTAAAATACCCATTCCGAGAAGGAGTAGTAAAGAAGTGAAGAAAACATATATGGATTTCTGCCGGAAGGAGGTATTAAAATGAGCGGAATATATCAGCTTCCGGGACTAATCCTTACGGTGCTGTGTCATACAATTGTAGGCTATTATCTAAACGAACAGAGATATTCCAAAAAGATATTTGTACTATGCAGCTGTCTCCATGCGGTCATTTTTGCCAGTCTGATGGGCTACGGATTTGCAGTAGGGGGATGGAATGCCTTTTTTTCATATATAGGAATCGTAGTGCTGTTGTTTCTCTACTTCTGCATTGTTTCGAAGGATGGTTTTCCCAAAAAGAGTTTTTTATTTTTGACTTACTATTGCTTATTCTCCGTCTCGGATAACATGATGAAACTGGTGGTTCGATTATTTTTGCCGCAGATTTCCGAAATGACAGGATATTATGTGGCAATCGTGCTACGAAATATAGTCTTACTGCTGGTGTTGGCTCTATATAAGAAGTATTTCGCGGCAACGCTGAGCTTTCTGATGGACAGTGGTAAAAAGTGGTGGAATCTGGCACTGGTTGCCCTGCTGTTCTATGTATCACAGGTCGTGGTAACGGTGTTGAATGCGGCAAATGCCATGCCAGATGTGTATCTGCTATTGACATTCACCGTAATCAGCTTTCTTATGTGTGCGGTATATGGCGTTATTTTCAGAAATATTAATTATATGAAAAAGGAATCTGAGGCAGCATTAGTCTATCAGAACGCAGAATATCTTTCCAACCGGATGTCTTCCCTGCAAAATGCGGTGGAAGCAAACCGCAGGTTCCGGCATGATATACGGCATCACTTGGATGTAATTGTGGAATATGCTAAAGCGGGAGATACTTCTGCCATTCTTGCCTATATCGGAGAATACAGGAATGAGATTTCGGAAGCGGCAGTAAAGCAATATTCCCTGAACCGGACGGTAGACAGTATTCTTTCTGTTTATGCGGATAAGGCGGGGGAAGGCGGCGTCTCCTTTTCGGTACGGTGCAATGTGCCGGAAAAGTTGTCGATGAGAGAAATTGACCTGATTGCCCTTTTGGGGAACCTGCTGGAAAATGCCTTACACGGATGTCAGGAGTCCGGAAAAGAAAACAAAAGTATTGAAATCTATATTCGGCGGCAAAATAACAGGCTGGTTATCGTTTGCAATAACTCTTGTTCTGATAAACTAAAACTCGTAGACGGTCTGCCTGCAGGAAAGAGTATCGGTATTTCCAGCATCCTTTCCGTCTGTCAGAAATATGACGGGAATCTGGATTACAGGATAGAAAATGATGTCGTTTCCGCCTGTGCGGTCTTGAATCTGTGAGCTGTCAATAAGTTCCATTTAAATTTTATTTAACAAATCTGCCCCAAAAGTGACCAATTCTGCCTAAAAAGCTACCAATTCTGCCAAAACCACTGTTTTAGTAGTTTTTTTGATATACTTATATATGCATATTTTGCGTATGCAGCACAAAGAAGAAAGACCTTGATACTGGGGACGAAGGACATGGAGGAGAGAAAAGTATGGTAAATGAAGTCGAGTTTAAAAAAGCGAATAGCTATTCGTTGAAATGTATGCGGGTTGCCTTTATTGTATTGGTTATAGCATGGATATTGAACATACTGCACATTTTTATAGTGGATCAGACGATAATGAACAACGCTCTCATTGGTGCGGCTATCTTTCTGGCACTGGGATATGCCGTTAAATATGTACTTGGTTTTGAAAAGGCGGCGTCCAACTATATCATGCTTTTTTTGCTGGTGGCTATGCTTTCCTTTGCCAATATAGAACTGGCTTATCATGCAACCCTGTTTATGATTTTTCCTATGATATGTTCCATTGCCTATACGGAGAAAAAGTATAAAAGCTTTACTTTGATACTTACCATTGGAGGTTTCTTCCTCTCTGTTATTGGCGGATATTATTGGGGACTGTGTGATGCCAACACATTGGTTCTGACTACTACAACCTCGGTCAGGGAGGCAGAAACACTTTTGGCGGGCAAGGTTACCATTAATACGAATATTGTAAATCTTATTTTGTTTTTTGTGTTTCCTAGAATCATGGCGCTGGTGGGATTTAATGCTGTTCTGAATTATATCAAAAACACCATTTTGGAAAAGATGAAAAAAGAGCAGGAGGGTATGCAGATGGCCGAACTTCTCCAAAAGTGTGAATCCGCTTCGGAGGAACTGGTTACCATGGTGGGAGATGTGGAAGAAAATCTGGAGAACTCTAGACATGCCAATGAACAGATTGTTTCATCTGCCCATGACACATCGGCTGACTGTGATGAAAGCCGTAATCAGGTGGTGCGTATTCAGGAACGTGTCTCGGAGATGTCAGAGGCGATGGATGGTATTTATCAAAATACCAAAGAAATGTTCCGGATATCCGAGGATGTTACCAACCATACTTTAGGGTTTGTCAAGACGATGGATGTGGCAGTGGACTCCATGCATCAGATTAAGGAAACGGCAAACCAGACCGGGGAATCGATCAGCCAGCTGGAGAATGGAATTGATGAGATTACTAATTTTGTGGGGCAGATTTCCGGAATCTCTGCACATACCAATCTTTTGGCCTTAAATGCGAGCATTGAAGCGGCACGAGCTGGGGAACAGGGCAGAGGCTTTGCCGTCGTGGCAGATAATGTACAGAAGCTGGCGGAACAGTCCAAAGCAGCGAGTGATGCCATTCAGGAACTGGTACCTAAGATTCTTGACAGGCTGGAGGGGGTAAAATCCATCAATGGGCAGAATCAGTTATCGGTTGAGGAGGGAATTGACAAGATATTAGAAGCCAGAAATAAAGCGGAATCTCTGGGGGACATGCAAAAGAATTCCATAACCATGACCGAGCAGATTGTAGAGCGCAGCGATGAAACCAGAGTGTATAGTGAACAGGTGCGGAATATGGCTCTTTCTCTGGACGAGCTGGTTACAAACTTTAAGAGCAGGGCGGATGAGATTGTAGATGACGCCAACAATGAGGGAGAAATCACAGGTCTGACTGAGGAGTCCCTTGTAAGGGTAAAAAGCATTGCAGAGGAATTGCTGGCGCTGTCTCATGCGTCCATATAACAAACTAAAAATAAGAAAAAACAGTAGATTGGAGGAAAAATAACATGAAGCGAAAACATTTAAAGAAGAAAATTGGTTCACTGGTGCTGGCGGCGGCAATGATAATCACTTCATTTCCGGCATTTGGCACGGAGGTTCAGGCAGCGGAGGCGAGGAGTGCCGCCCCTAGCCAGTTTGCGACAAAAGAGCAGTTAAAGACGTTTAACACGAATGATAATGACGGCAGTACAAATCCGGCAAAGCTCCGTTTTGGAAATAACAATCAGGAATGGTGGATAGCGGGATGCCAAAGTGAAGACAAAGACAGTGTGACATTGTTTGCGGCAAGCTCGCTGGCAGAGGATCAGCCGTTTAGGGAGGCTGAGGGCACGAGATTATATGATAGTAGTTGGGGGTGTACTTATTCAGGTGAGAATCCATCCGAGGTAAATGAAAACCATTACGGAACCAGTCCGTTAAGGACGACATTAAAAAGTTTGGAAACTTCCTATTTTTCAACTGCTGAACAGGGTTTGATGAAGGAGACAACTGTTCGGACAAACGATACAAAAAACAGTAGTACTTATACCACAACGGATAAACTGTATCTGGCATATGGGGACAAAAGTACTGATGAAAGATATTATATCACAGTGGGAGAAAATCAACTTGTTTCTGATGATTTAAACAATGGTCTGCGTATTGATAAAAAGTACTGGGTAAAAGACGATTTTTGGCTGCGCGCGCCGTACAGTGAGCTTGCTTTCTGTGTGATGCGGGTGTATTCGGGTTCTTATGTAGGTTCCACCCACGATGCTGGTAAGTATGCGTTGGTGCCCGCTTTTGAATTGGACTTGTCCTCTGTCCTCTTTGCATCTGCTGCGAAAGCAGCATCATCGGAAACCGCAAATGGAACGATAGCGGATGGCACGGCAATGACACTGAGACTGGACGGCGCAGATAAAACAATCGGAACCGCATTATATGATGTATCGGCCGGTAAGATTGAGGCACAGAAAGCTGCGGGTGCAGCGGGAATCGTCTCCCTTGTCGTGCAGGGAAATAATGGAAGTAACGACTGGTATTACAGTGTACCTGTAGAAGAGACAAAGATTGTTACAAAGGAACAGATACAGACAGCCTGCGGCATATCCGGGGTTGACCTTGCGAAATGTAAAATCTGGTTGGAAACACCCGCAGAGAATGGAAGTCTGGCTTATGCCAGGATGGCAGAAGCAAAGAGAAGGATAACCGGCATCAGTATACCGACAGTTCCATCAAGTAAAGTATTTGCAAATTATTATACCGCAGAGAATGTTTTGTCAAATACAAACAGTGAGCTTGGCAGACAGACAACGCTTACACTGGAAGGAAGTGCCTCTCCAAACACGAAAAGTGTGGATGTGGTATGGGCGCTGGCAAACAGCGGCAGCGCAGCTTATAACGCTACACCGGGAGCAGGCAATACATTCCGATGGACCATTGCGGCAGCCCAAATAAAAGATTATGATGCATCCGGATGTACAGGCTATGACAGTGGAACAGGCACGATTAGCGGTACGGTTGTAATCAGCAACAAAGCGGGAACGCCTGTCACGATTACCGGGAGTAACCAGACTCTTAACTTTGATGGCAGCACCATTGATGTGTCGCAGTATTTTACCATTGATGCAAATGCTGGAGCTGAGACCTATTCTCTTGTATCGGGTACGGGCGTTACAGGGCAGGGAAGCTTAAGCGGAGCGGTATTGACGGTAACAAAACCGGGTGTGTTTCAGGTAAAACTTACCACGGCTGTGAATGGAAATTATGCGGCAGGAGAGAAAACCATCACACTTACGGTAAACTACTTCAGCGGAGCAGTTACGTTAGCATCCGGCAAAACAGTTGTGCGTGAAGATGAAACCGTAAAGAATGATTCAAACGGAACGGTTACGATAGACAAGGGGAATAACGGCACGGTGGATGTGACAGTCAAGCTGCCACAGGCAGGTAGTGTCAATATTGACGCAGAAGGCAAAGTTACCGTGCCCGCAAACGGAACGGTTCAGGCGACAGGCGGAAAGATACTGACGCTGCTGGCGGAGGGAACGGTTGATAAAGACGGAAATGTAGAGGCAGAAAAGATAAAAGGCGGAGACATCACGGCAACAGCACCGTCGGGAGAAAAGGTTAAGGCAGACAAAGCTGGAAAGATTACCATACCAGCCGGAGGAACGGTTCAGACCGGGGACGGAGAAGTGACGACACTGCCCAATGGAGGAATTGTTGATAAAGACGGAAAGGTAGAGGCAATAAAGACAGATGCAGAGAAAGTAGCAGAGGCAAAGAACTCTGTGGAGAAAGTACTGACAGGAATTACGGTAACCAACGGGACCACAAAAGAAGATATTCAGAACGCGATAAATACGGCATTAGCCAAAGCCGGAATCAGTGATGCGACGGTAACGGTGGGAGACCTTAGTAAGACAGAGGCGACCACATCAGCAGAGGGAAGCATCAGCGGAAATGTA
Organism: Lachnoclostridium sp. UBA3262; assembly: GCA_002362575.1. Lineage (GTDB taxonomy): Bacteria > Bacillota > Clostridia > Lachnospirales > Lachnospiraceae > Eubacterium_F. Next base: position 14,666 of record DEUM01000049.1, read on the forward strand.
ACAATCAAGTGCGGAAACGTGACAGACAGTGTGGCAATCAATAAGATAGTTGACAAACTTCCGGCCCATACACATATCTGGACATGGGTAATCACAAAGGCGGCAACCGCAGACGAAGATGGCGAAATGACGGGAACCTGTACCTGTGGAGAGAGAACCACAGCAGTAATACCAAAAACCGGGGAAGGTGGAAGCGGTACCGTCATCGTAAAAGAAGATGAGGAAAATGAATGTAAAGCTTCCTTTGTGGATAAAGAAGATGTAAAAGGCAAGGTATCTTTAACAGATGAGGAAAAAGAGCATCTGAACACAGGAGAGGATTTGGTAATCATACTCCGGTTAAAGGATGTGAACGTAGCGGTTGACACATCGGAAAAGACGGAAATCCGGAACGAAATGGGAACAAATACACTGGGAACATTTCTCGACATTGAACTGCTCAAACAGATTGGCGGCACGGAAACAAAGATTGAGCAGACAACAGATAAAATTACTGTGACATTTGAGATACCGGAGCGCATCCGGAATACAGATGCTGCCGTGACAAGGACATACCGGATTATGAGAAACCATAACGGTGTGGTAGAAGTTCTAGACGTGGAGAATTATGACGAGGCAACCCATCTTCTGACATTTAAGACAGACAAGTTTTCTACCTACGCACTTGTGTATCAGGATAAAAAGTCAGCAGCAAAGCCAACAGTAGAGCCAACAGTAGAGCCAACAACAAAGCCGACAGTAAAGCCAACAGTGAAGCCGACGGTAAAACCAACGAAGACGCCACGTCCGAATGCGGCTGTCTCACCGGAGGAAGTAAAGAAAAATTCGGAGAAACTGGATTCCGGCATATCCGCAGGGTGGAAAGGAAATTCCTTCGGGCTGGGCTGGCAGGCAGTACAGGGAGCGAAAGGCTATGATATTTTTGCTGCCCGGTGCGGAAAGAAACTGGGTAGGAAATCGCTAGTTAAGACGGTAAAAGGGAAAAAGACATCGGTTTCACTCGCAAAGATAGCCGGCAAAAAACTCTCCGGAAAGAAAAATTATAAGGTTAGAATTAAAGCATGGAAATATGTCGGCGGCAAAAAGGTTTATATTGGGAGCAGCAAGACATACCATGTGGCAGGCAGGAAGCATAAGAAATATACCAATGCAAAGAAACTGAAACCGGCAAAGAAGAAGTATACCCTGAAGAAAGGGAAAAGCTTCCGCCTGAAAGTCCGGATTGTGAAACAGTCGAAAAAGAAGAAACTTATGCCGAAATCCCACGGACCGAAACTGCGGTATCGGTCAGGTGATAAGACGATTGCCACGGTAACGTCAAAGGGCAAAGTCAGGGCAAAGGGCAAAGGGACCTGTTATATTTATGTCACTGCATTAAATGGTATCAGAGTTAAAATTAAGATAAAGGTAAAATAGGCATGACAGTTGTTCAGAGGGCACAAGTGACGTAATCCAGTGCTTCACAGGCGCTAACATGATATTTCAAAAGTAAATATGATTTTGACCGGCTGATGGGGGCTGTAAATGGAGGGGATTTGTATGGAGTTGGATGTATTAAAGAATGTAGAGAGAAAAAAGAATCTGCTGATGTTTATTGTAAACGCATTTGTTCCAATTGCAGCATTGCTTTTTGTGATGCTGTTCCTAAATGGAACGGTCAGGGATGTCAGTGCGTTGCTTGTATCATTGGCTGGTGTGATGACACGGCTGTTTGAAGTGAAACTAGGGAAGTATGCAAAATATCTTTATGTGTCTGTTATACCTTTATTTGGATCAGTTGTAATTGCAGTAGGAGCAGACGGGAAATTTGCTGCCATGACGCAAGCATATTTTTTTGTATTGTTGCTTTCGATTGGTTATTATGATATATCAGTAATAAAAGTAAATGCAGTTGTTACTCTCATTTCTAATATTATTGGTATGATAATTTTTCCAAATGCATTTTTACAAATGCATAGCTGGATTATCTGGATTTTTATTGGTATTGTATATATTCTGGCGGTGGTTGGAGCTATTATGACAGCAAGGGAGACCTATGAGCTGTTTGCAAAAGTAGAAGATAAAGAACGGGAGCTAAGGGGAGTTGTTGACAATGTAAAAAATGCATTTGAGAAGCTCGGAGAATCTTCAGATAATATTTGTACTTCTTTAAATTCTTTTGAAACAATTTCGGAAACGATTACGAAATCAATTGGAGAAATTTCGGAACAAACAGAGCAACAGAGAATGGAAGTAAATGGAAGTGTAGATATATGTGATAAGTTAAATGGGAAGATTCTCAGTTCAGAAACATGTTTACATAAAACTGTGGATAATATTAATCATTTGAAAGAAAAAAATGATGAGGGAATGGTAGCTATTTCAGAATTATCTTTAAAGTTTGGTGAAAATATCAAATCGACTCAAGCGGTTTCTGAAGAAATTAAAGCGTTGTCTGAAAAATCTGCTTTAATTGGGCAGATTATAGAAAGTATTCATGAGATTGCTCAGCAGACAAATTTACTTGCCTTGAACGCAGCCATTGAAGCTGCCAGAGCAGGAGAAGCAGGAAAGGGATTTGCGGTTGTCGCAGATGAGATTAATCAGCTTTCGGTGGAAACGACGGAAGCTACAGGAAAAGTGGATTCTATCTTGCAGGATATTGTCAGCACGATTGTTCGTACAAGTGAAATTATGGGAAGTACGGATGAGATTGTGAAGGTCTCAAATGAAAGATTGGAGGATACGGTAAATATTTTTGAAACTATGCTACACTCATCAGAAGAAGTAATACAAGTTACACACCATTTGGAAAGGGAACTTAATAGTATCATAGATATGAAGGAAATGTTACTTAGCTCCATGGAACATTTAGAGCGAATGTCTGAAAAATCTTCCCAGACTACTACTGGAATTACCACATCTGTTGGAGAGCAGATGGCAGGAATTGAAGATATTGTAAGAACACTGGAAAGTGTGCAGAAAAATGTTGAAAAGGGAGCAGAGGGACTGAAAAGCGTACTGGAGAACAAAGGTGAGTAACACAATGTGTGTTAGTATTCCTGCAGGATTTGCAGCTTTGAAAATGGAAACCATCAATCTCGTCTCATCAGCGTAAAATGCTTTGGAATGGAGGAAAAATGAGGGAAATATTTTTTAGTTTCTTTTTGGTTATATTACTGATAACCGGATGTTGCGGAAAGGATATTACGGATGAAGACCAGACAGTTTCAGGAAGCGCAATAGTAGAAGAAAATCGAACAGAGAAGCAGGAGGATAGGGAGGATACGATTAACAAGGAGAGTGTACCATATTTGATAAAAAAGGTAAAAGATTCTTCGGTTGGGGTGGACTTACAAGGAAATTTGGAGTATTCATCTGAAATGGTAGAAGGTGACGATAGTAGTTACTACTATTTTAGAGAGAAAGAAAAGAAGATTGTTTTTTACCGAGACAATAAAATAAGAGTCTGTGAAATGGAGAAACCCAAAGGTGAAATATGGGGATTTGTAAAATATAAAGATTGCATATGGCTTCAGATGGAAAAAGAATCAAATGTATGGGTTGCTGCTCTTAATATTAACACTGGTCAATTACAGTTTATAAAAGAAATAGATTCTCCCGATATAGAACGTGTTGTCTTATACCGCAATTATTTTTATTGCATAACGGATGAGAATCATATTACGCGCTATAATCTGCGGGGAAAAAAGATTAACGCATTTTCAATAGGAAAAGAGAAGGTCGATTTTCCGGATACTGCTGAGATGTTATTAAAGAAACAGGTTGAGTTTCAAAAAATTGTTGATGGAAAGATATACTATACAGTCTGTATGTCGGAGGCTGGTGGAACTACGAAGATTATGCGATGTGGTTTGGATGGTAGTAAACAGGAAATTTTGTATCAGTATACTCGTGGTGAGGAAGAAAAAAAGTGGTGTAGAAGACTTTCATCTACTCAAATGACGATATACCATAATTATATTTATATACTGGATGTTTATACAACATATGGTTCCTTTTATCGTATACCGCTGCATGGTGGCAATATTGAGAAAATCACAAGACGCTCTGTTGAGGAATTTTCACTGACAGGTAATAAAATTTTCTGTTTGGAAAATGGTAAGGCGGAGGGATTATATATGATAACGGAGGATTTGGAAGTAGAAAAGAAAATTAGTGAAGAACAACAAGTAAAGTGTTTTGTGGTGGGAGATGATAATGTCTACTTTGCCAACAAAGATGCTCAGGGTATATATAAGGTATCAATAAAAGGGTATGTAGCGCCGGAGAAACTGACTGATATATCAGTTAGCCGGCTTTATTATTCGGATGGATGTCTGGTCGCAAAAAAACGTATGGAAGAAGATGAACGTAAAATAGAAGAATTGGCGGAATATGATATTGGACCAAATAGAGATTATGCACCTGAGTATTGTTGGTTAAATTCAAAAGGAAATATCATTGGAGTGTTAGAGAACGTAAAGTTAAAAAAATCAAAATATTTTTATTGGTAATAAGAAAATGACAGAAAAATCGGTATACGTTATAATGGAGATATGGATTCATTCGATGAAAGCAGCTCAGGAATGGAAGGTGGTATGTGTGTTATGTCACATCAGGATACGAAAAACGATGTAGAAGCAGCAGACAGGAAATTGCAGATACGCAATAGTACCGTTGACTTTCTTGTGTTTACAAAGGATGCAGGGGAAGATGGAATTGAGGTACGGGTGCAGAATCATGATGTCTGGCTGACACAGAAGGCAATCGCACAGCTTTTTGACGTAGAAAGAAGTGTAGTTACAAAGCATTTAAAAAATATCTATGAAAGTAAGGAATTATTGGAAGAATTAACTTGTGCAAATTTTGCACAAGTTGCAGATAACGGAAAGACATATCAATACAAATTTTATTCCCTGTCATGCATTATTGCGGTGGGATATCGGACGAACTCTGCCAGAGCAACGCAGTTTCGCCAATGGGCGACAAAGGTATTGGATACTTTTACAAAGCAGGGGTATGTGTTGGATAAAGAGCGTTTGATTAATGGTCAGATTTTTGATGAAGATTATTTTGAGCATTTAATTTCCGAGATTCAGGAAATTCGTGCCAGTGAAAGACGTTTTTATCAGAAGATTACAGATATTTATGCGACAGCGGTTGATTATTCTCTGGACAGTCAGATAACCAGAGATTTTTTTGCTACGGTTCAAAATAAAATGCACTATGCGGTGCATGGAAATACTGCGGCAGAGGTAATTGTGGAGAGGGCAGACCATAACAAAGAACATATGGGGCTGACTACATGGAGAAATGCGCCAAAAGGAAAGATTGTAAAAGCGGATGTATCTGGATTATGCGACCAGACAGGCAAGGCGGCATATTCCGATGACAATGGAGGATTGGGCTTCTAAACTGGATGCTTTTTTGCAGTTCAATGCTGCAGAGGTTTTGCAGGATAAGGAAAAGGTGACGGCAGCGATTGCGAAGGCATTTGCAGAGAGCGAGTTTGAAAAATATCGGGTGATTCAAGATCAGTTGTATCAAAGTGATTTTGACCGGCTGATGGAGGCTGTGAATAAGGATTAGATAAACGGAAGGGAGTTGTACTCTTATGAATTTAAAGATAGAAAATGAAATTAATTCATATGAGTTTATAAGCTTTGGATTTAATAAAGAAATTATTCAAAGGGTTTCTTTGCGGGGCTTAGCGAGACGGAGGAGCTGCCGGTAGATTTCAACGAGAAGTTCTTCCACAGGCTTGTGGATTACGCAACAGTCTATTCGGACGGCAGGGTGTTTTTCGCCTTCCGCAACGGAGTGGAAGGCGGGACGGAGATTTAAAGCCGGAAGCGGTCGGGCATTTGGTTTGTGCCAGATGCCTTCGGCTGCTTTTTCTGTACGTGGAAAAGAATGCACTTTATTATGGAAAAAGTCGTGGATTCTGGTAAAATATGATGTGAGGATGTTGGGTGCATCTTTTTTGAAAAGTGTTGATTTCACGACATTTGCGGTAAATGTAAAAACAATAGCACCCAAGAAATATTTGTATCAATCTGGACACGCAATATGGCTTGTGTACCACAATTTGATACAATCACCCAAGCTGGGTTAGGGTGCAAATTATAATGATAGGATTTGGGAGATTGGATTGGGTACACATATCTTGAAAAGAAACCGTTTACAAGGTATAATAGAGTCATGGTAAGATAACTTGCCATTTACTTTTATGGGGGGATGGAGGAGGCTGTTAAAAGTAGATATGGTTACAAAGGATTAATGGTGCGGAGAACCGGGCGGAAATCCAAAATTGATGCTATAGGCTTTGGGCGAACGTAGGCAAAAGTATTGAAGAATGGCTTAAAATCAAAGGACTTTGAGCGTAGAGTGGTTCATCGGAATGGTTGATGAGTTTCTTTTTTTTGTGTATTACATACCACTGATAGTGTGGCGATTGTGTATAAAATTGTAATGTTAAGGAAGGAAAAATGATATGGAAAAAGCAGTGTCGGAATCCAGAACAGAGCAGGTATATCAGGTGCGTCCGGAACATTTAAACGGTGCCGAAAGGTTATTTGGCGGAAAATTAATGGAATGGATTGATGAATTGGCAGGGCTCGTCGGCATCAGGCATGCACAGAAGGATGTGATAACGGCTTCCGTGGACAACCTGAAATTCATCCGGGGTGCCTATCTGAAAGATCTGATTGTGCTGGTTGGGAGAGTGACATTTGTCGGTAGGACTTCTATGGAAGTGAGGGTGGATACTTATGTGGAAGGCTTTGATGGAGTCAGAAAGCCTATTAACAGGGCTTATTTAACACTGGTTGCGGTGGATACGGATGGAAATCCGGCAGAAGTACCTGGTCTGATTATTGAAACAGAGGCAGAAAAAGCGGAATGGGAAGCCGGGATAAAGAGACGGGAAATGAGGAAACAGCGGAGGATGGAAGGGTTTTAAAATAAGGAAGGCAGGTTAAGTATGGATATCAATAAAATATGGGCTGTGTATTTCAGTCCGGCAGGGAGTACGAGACAGATTACGCTTACTGTGGCGGAACAGATTGGAAAAAGCCTCCAGAAGGAAATCCGGGAGGTTCAGTATACAAAATGGGAGCAACGAAAAAAACATATCATTTTGGTAGGGATGAATTGGTTATTTTTGGAATTCCGGTGTATGCAGGAAGAGTGCCGAATAAGATATTGCCCGATATTGAAAAGGGGTTTCGGGGAGATGACACACCATTAATTCCGATTAGCGTTTATGGCAACCGAAATTTTGATGATGCACTAATGGAGCTAAAAATGGTTTTGGAAGATAGGGGCTTTCATTCGGTAGCAGCGGCAGCAGTAACCAGCCGCCATGTTTTTTCGAATTCGTTGGCAGCGGGCAGACCGGATGCGGATGATATGCAGGACTTTGTGAATTTGCCGTGAAAGTGACCGGAAAGCTGAAAAAATTGGAATCATTCTCAGAACTGGCTGTTATGGGGAATGATCCAGTGGAAAATTATTATGTACCATTGAAGGAAGACGGCACACCTGCGAAATTTCTTAAAGCGAAACCAGTTACAGACATAGATAGGTGCACCGGCTGCGACTTCTGTGCAGAAATATGCCCGATGAACAGTATTGATGATAAGGATTACTCGGTATCTGGTATTTGCATAAAATGCCATGCGTGCATCAGAAACTGTCCGGCCCATGCAAAATCATTTACAGACGAACAGTTTTTATCCCATGTAAAAATGTTAGAAAGAAATTATAGCAGGCGGGCAGAGAATTATTTTTTCTATTAATCGTGGCATACGAATCATTATTAAGGTTTTTGGACATCGGATATGGACATCGGATATGGACATTATAATCATTGTGGAAAGTACTTTTAAGTGTCCGATTTGTAAAACACAATTTACAAGACGTTATGGGCTTTACAGAGAAAATCAGGTTGGTTACCAAAGCGATGAGATTATTCCAATGGGAGTGGTCCCGGTTCGCGAAATAAAGGATTAGAAGAAATTCCGCCGTTTACTTTTCTGCCTGTTTATGGTACACTTTAACATGATATTTTGAAAGTATATGACAAATATTCAGTTAAAATACATAGAAAGGCAGAAACCCATGAAGACAAGATGTTTCTGAAAAGGTAAAAAAGCTATGAAGCTTGGAATCGTCGGACTCCCGAACGTA
>DEUM01000030.1:0-635 GCA_002362575.1 Lachnoclostridium sp. UBA3262
AAAACGAGAAAAAGAATAAAATATATATAAAAAATATTAAGCAAACAAAAAGTATTATAAAACTTTTATAAAATTGAGTCATAATGCAATTTTCTTTCATTTATATGGGTAGATAGGGTGAGAACAAAATATGGTAGAAAGGAGGGTTGTATTTAGTAACTGTAAACGTAGCAAAACAAACATATAGGAGGAAAATGCAAGAATGAGAAAATTTAAGAAAGCATTAGCAAAACTTGTCGTTGTTGCAATGTTAATCACAACGGCAGCCGGATTTGCTCCGGCGAAAAATGTAGCAGCAGCTGCATTATCCGAATACCTGAACATGGAATTTGGTATTAAGTACACAGGCGAGAGAGCCGCTGTTAAAAATGAGGCTGGTAACGCATGGAGCATTGAGTTTTTCAATGTTGCAGATTCTGCTTTCCAGGCAGGAGATGTATTTTTTGTTTCATGTAAGGTTTCTGGAGCAGCAAGCTTTAAACAGGCTTGTGTACAGAGTGGCGTAAATAATTGGGATTGGGCTACAGCTCCGAAAACATGGGCAAACGATGGAATCGCAGATGGTACTACCGTATGTGGAAACATGGTTGCCACAAAAGATGGAGACAATGTTTCTTTCAAGATTCAGTTTGACA